>DBBA01000178.1:0-6043 GCA_002291955.1 Rhodobacteraceae bacterium UBA996
TACGCCTTTGTCTTTGCGGAAGGATATGGCGCGCAGGCGCGCGGGCCCTGCCTGCTGCGGCGCCCGGTGGGCGGGGGGGCCGCGGACTGGCGGGCCTGGGACGGGGCGGGGTTCGGCGTGCGCTTCGTCGATCCCTACGCCGATCCGCCCGCCGATCCTGCGCGCCACGTCTGCACGCCCGTGCGCGGGATCGGCACCACGATCTCGACCGTGCTGCGGCACGGGCCCACGGGGCGCTTCATCGCGCTGACCCCGGCGGCCCGGCCGGGGACCGAGGCGGGCATCTGGTGGTCGGTATCCGACACGCTGACGGACTGGTCCGCGCCGCGCCTGCTGCACGCGGTGCCGCTGCTGTGGCGGCGCGATTGCGCGGCGCCCGCGGCCTATGCCTATCCGGGGATGATCGACGAGGGCGATGCGGGCGCGATGCTGGACACCGTCGCGGGTGCGGCCTGGCTGACCCTGACGCGGATGCCGCTGGATGCCGACTGCCGGGTCACGGCCGCGCGGGATCTGGTGCGGATTGCGGTGCGCTGGCCCGACCGGCTGCCGCCCTGATCCGCGCCACGACCGCGTCGGGATCAGCGAGATCGGCCGGGCCCAGCACCGGACCCGCGTAGGGGGCGAGCGTTCCGGCCGCCACGCGATCCTCGATATGGTCGAGCACGGCCGCGGGCTGGTCCATGGGGGCGGCGAACAGGTCGTAGATGGCATAGCGCCACCACTGGACAGCGAGCATCCGTTCCACCAGCGCGTCGGGAAAGCGCAGGCGGATGACGCGGGCGGGTGTGCCCACGACGATGGCATAGGGCGGCACGTCCTTGAGCACGGTGGCGCGCGCGCCGATCACGGCGCCCGCACCGACCGTCACGCCCGCCTTCACGAAGGCGCCCTGCCCGATCCAGACATCGGGGCCCAGCGTGGTGACGGGGCAACTGCCCGAATAGGTGACGATCCGGCGCGCGAGCCCGTCGGCCGCGTCGCCCATCATCAGGCGGTCCCAGCCGTGCACCTCGGGGTAGTAGCTGGTGCGCGAGGTGGTCAGCCAGTCGGTCGGGTGTTCGTGCGCGCCGATCACCACGCCGTCGGCGATCGAGCCGTAGCGGCCGACCACCACGTTGTTGATCTGTCCGCCCGACAGGTTGCAGAACGCGCCCACGTCGATCAGCGCGCCCGCGGCCACGGTGGACTGGATCGAGGTCGGCGCCTCGATCCGGCTGGCGGCATCGAGCCTGCGCGTGCCGGCAAGCCCGCCCAGCCGAAGGCCGGTCTCGGCCAGGCTGCGGATCGCGGGGGACGACAGGGCAAGGTCGTGGTGCATCGGGAAGCCTTTGGGTCAGTGGGTCGGACGGGTGGCCCGGGGGGTCCGCAGGGCGGCCCCGCGGCGCGGGCGGACTATGGCGCCGGCCCGGTTGCGGGCGCGTTAACGCCGTACGGGGTGTGGGCCCTCACTCCTCGCGCAGGGCGCCGCGCATGTAGCGCAGGAACGGCTCGACGATGTATTCGCCGGCCCGCCGTTCCCCCACCTCGATCGCGACCTGCGCGGGCATGCCGGCCACAAGCGCGAGGTCGGGCTGGGCAGCGAGGCTTGCGGGGTCAAGCGCGATGCGCGTCTCGTAGTAGGTCGCGCCATCGCGGTCGTCGGTGAGAAGGTCGGGCGAGACATGGACGACGGTGCCGTCCACCACCGGAGCCATGGCGCGGCGGAAGGCGGTGAGCGTCACCGTGGCGGGACGGCCGACATGGACGGAGTCCACCGCATCGGGCGGGACGCGCGCGAGGACCATCAGGCGGTCGCCGTCGGGGACAAGTTCCATCAGCGGCACGCCCGACCCCACGACCGCGCCGGGCGTCACGGTGGGGATGCGCACGATCAGGCCGTCCTGCGGGGCGCGCAGGGATTGCCGGTCGAGCACGTCTTCGGCGGCGCGCAGGCGGCTTTCCACGCTGTCGAGCGCGCGGCGCGCCTCGACCAGGTCGCGGCCGATCTCGGCGGCGCGGGTGTCAGTGGCGACCTGCGCCTCGGCCTCGGCCCGGGCGATGTCGCGCTCGGCCGCGGTCATCTGGTTCTGCTTCTCGACCAGCACGCCACCCAGCGCGGCCAGCGTGCGGTCCACCTCGAGCAGGCGCTGGCGCGGGGTGGCGCCGCGGTCGGCGAGCGTGGCGATCTGGGCGCGCTCCTCGTGCCAGAGGGCGATCTGGGCGGCGGCGGCGCGGGCCTGGCCGTCGGCGGCGGCGATCTGGGCGCGGAGCGAATCGACCTGGCGGGTCAGGGCGGCAAGCCGCCCCGCGTGCGCGCCGCGCCGGGCGGCGAACAGATCGACCTCGGCGGCGATACGGGCGGCGGCGTCGGGGGTGTCGGAGGGCGGCGCGGTGGCGGGGTCGAGCGATGCGGTCCCCGCGGCCTCGGCCTGGAGGCGCCAGAGCTGCAGGCGCAGGGCGGCCGCGTCGGTCTGGAGCTGCGCCATCACCTCGCGCGTCTGGGTGGTGTCGAGGGTCGCCACGACCTGACCGGCGCGCACCCGGTCGCCCGGGCGCACGAGGAGCTCGGCGAGGATGCCGCCCTCGAGGCTTTCGATCGTCTTGCGCTCGGTCTCGGCGAAGAGGACGCCCTGCGCGAGGATCGCGCTGTCGAGGCGGGCGAACAGGCCCCAGCCGAGCGCGACGGTCACCAAAGACAGGATCGTGACCACCGCCGCCCGGAACGCGGGGCGATAGTCGGGGTCGTCGAGGAGGGGATCGGCGTGAATCGGGGCAGCAAGGATCGGGTTGGCGGGGCTCATGCGTGCCGCTCCTGGTCCATGCGTGCGGCGGGGCGCGCGGGGCCGCGGGTGGGCGAGATCGCGGCCAGCACCTCGGCCCGGCCGCCGAACTGCACCGCGGCACCGTCCTTGAGCGTCAGGAGCCGGTCGGCCCGCTTCAGGATCGACATGCGCTGCGCCACGACCACCAGCGTGGTGCCCTGCGCGCGCAGGGCGTCGATGGCGGCGACCAGCGCGGCCTCGCCCTCGGCATCGAGGTTGGAGTTGGGTTCGTCCAGCACCACGAAGCGGGGGCCGCCGAACACCGCGCGCGCCAGCGCCACGCGCTGGCGCTGGCCGCCGCTGAGCACGCCGCCGCCTTCGGCCAGCCGCGTCTCGTAGCCGCGCGGCAGGCGGCCGATCAGGTCGTGCACCCCGGCCAGCCGGGCCGCGGCCACGACATCCTCCATCGGCGCGTCGCGGAAGCGCGCGATGTTGTCGCGCACGGTGCCGTCGAACAGCATGGGGTCCTGCGGCAGGTAGCCGACCGCGCGCCCGAAGCTGGAACGCTCGTGCGCATGCACGCCCATCCCGTCGAGGTAGATGCCCCCGGCGGTCGGCGCATGCATGCCCACCAGAAGCCGCGCGAGCGAGGACTTGCCCGCGCCGGACGCGCCGATGATCCCCAGCATCTCGCCGGGGTCGAGCGCGAAGGTCAGGTTGCGCAGGACCGGGCGCGACTGGCCCGGGGGCACGAAGCTGACCCGGTCCACGGTCAGCCGCCCGCTGCCGATGGTCACCGGGTCGGTCGAGCGCACTGTCGCCCCGCGCACCAGCACCTCGCGCAGGCGGTCATGGGCGGCCTTGGCATCGAGCCAGTGGCGCCAGCCGTCGATCAGCTGCTCGAAGGGTTGCAGGAGGCGCGCGAGGATCACGGCCGCGGCGACGATGGTGCCCACGGAGGCCAGCCGGTCCATCACCAGCACCGCACCGCCCGCGATGACCGCGACCTGCATGCCCATGCGCAGCGCCTTGGCCACCGCGGCCAGCGCCTTGGCCACCGCGCGGCCCTCGTCCGCGGTGCCGAGCGCGCGGGCCTGGGCCAGCCGCCAGCGCCGCGCGAGGTCGGGCAGCATGCCCATCGCGGTAATGGCTTCGGCCTGGCGGATGGCGCTGGCAGTCTCGGCCTGCAACTGCGCCTGGGCCTGGGCCCCGTCGCGGGCCGGGCGGCGCGCGAGAAGCTCGGTGACCACGGCCATGCCGGCCAGGATCACGACCGCGCCCAGCCCGATCATCCCGTAGAGCGGATGCAGCAGGAACAAGACCAGCAGCATCACCGGCGCGACGGCCAGGTCCATCGGCAGGCCGATCATGCCGGACGACACGAAGGTGCGCAGATCGGTCAGGTCGCGCATCGCGCCCGCGGCCGCGCCGGGGCCGTGGCGCAACGTCGTCTCGACCGCGGCCTCGTAGACCATGACGCCGAGCCGCCCGGTCATCCGCGCGCCGAGGATCGCGAAGATGCGCCCGCGGAGATAGTCGAGCACCCCCTGGAACACGAGGATCACCGCGACGAGCCCCGACAGGGCCACGAGCGTGGCGTGGCTGCCGCTGTTGATGACGCGGTCGTAGACCTGGATCGAGTAGAGCGGCACTGCGAGATGCAGGATGTTCACGAACAGCCCGACGAGGCCCGCGGCAATCACGCCGCGGGTCAGGTCGGACAGCGCCGCGCGCAGGGCGGGCGGCGTTTCGGGCAGGGGTGTCGTCACGCCCGCCGTTCCATCGGCGTGACCGCCCGGCCCGCGGCCTTGCGGTCGATCAGCCGGGTGAAGAGGTCGGCGTGCTGCGTGGCCGCCAGCGCGGCCGAGGTCGGCGGGCGGATGCCGCGGTGCAGCCGGTCCCACAGGCCGGGGTCGCGGATCGCGTCCGTCATGGTGGCGGCCAGGCTTTCGGGGTTGGACACATGGAAGTGCAGCCCGTCGATGCCGTCGCGCACCTTTTCGGCCATGCCGCCGATGTTGCTGGCGATCACCGGGCGGCCGTGGAAATACGCCTCCTGGATCACGACGGGGGCGTTTTCCCACCAGGTGGACGGCACGATGGTCCAGTCGACCTCGCGCATCAGGTTGGGCAGGTCGGCGCTCTTGTAGCTGCCCATGAAGCGCAGGCGGCGGCCCGCGACCTTGAACAGGTCCTTCACCGCGGCCTGGAAGTCGGGCGGCTGGTGTTCGAGGTTGCCGCCGAAGACATACAGGACCGAATCCCCCCAAGTGTCGGCCGGGATGCGGGTCACCGCATCGACCAGCACCCGGATACCCTTGAAGGGGTTAAGCTGGCCGAAATAGGCGAAGCGGTTGCGCCGCCCGCCGGGGGGAAGGGCGCGCACCGGTGCGGGCATGCCGCCGTCCAGCCCGTTTTCCAGCATCACCAGCCGCGACCGGGGCAGGCCCCAGTCGGCGAAGCGGGTGAGCAGGAAGCGGCTGGGGCTGACGAAGGCGTCGACCTCGGCAAAGAAGCTCTTGATGAACAGTTCGCGCCGCATCAGGCGGGCGGGCCCGATCTCGGGGAAGCACATGCCGCAGTCGGCGGGCGAGGCGCGCGAGCACAGCGCGCCGGTGCGCGCCTTGACCATCTGGCCGTGGTTGGCGCAGATCGGCAGGTATTCGTGCAGGGTCATCACGATGGGCACGTCGCCCACCGCATCGCGCACGGCGCGGATCGCCTGGATGCCGAAGCCCATGACATGGTGGAAGTTCACGACATCGGGCTGCACCTCGCGCACGAGGCGGGCGAAGTGGCGGGTCAGGTCGTCGAGGTTGCGCGTGCCGAGGTGGAACCAGTCGTAGTCGTCCGACCAGTAAAGGTATTCGTCGGGCGCGCCGGGCACGGCGAGGATCGGGGTCGCCTGGTGGCGCGCCATGGGCGGGCCGACCCCGGCGAGGTAGGCGGCATCCCAGCCGTCGATCTGGCGCAGGCCGCGGAACAGGTTGTGCGAGGCGACCTGTGCCCCGCCGATGGAGAAGGCGGGGTGGGCGTGGCTCAGGATAAGGGCCTTCATGGCGGGCACTCCTCGGGGTCGGGCAGCCCGCGGTGGGCCAGAAGCCGGGCGTCGATGCGGCGCAGGATGCGGCTTTCGGGCGCGGCGTCGGCGGCGGGCACGGTGTCGAGGTGCCAGAACGCGACGCTGCCCGAGCACCAGACGGGCGTTCCGGCCGCGGCAAGGCGGGCGCCAAGGTCCACATGGGCGTGGGCGTCGGTCAGGAGCTGGCCCGCGAAGCCGCCCGCCGCGCGGATCGCCG
>DBBA01000178.1:6382-6715 GCA_002291955.1 Rhodobacteraceae bacterium UBA996
TCGCCGCGCGGTCGGCAAGCAGGATGTCGGGGGCAGGACCGGGGACGCGGACCGGGGGACCGCGGTGCAGGGCGGCGGGGACGAAGCCGACGACCGACCCGGCGGCGGACGGCGGGCCGAAGGCGATCGACCCGTCCTCGTGCAGCAGGGCGGGGGACAGCGCCCCGACCGGGTGGCCTGCGCTGTCCGCCTCGGCCTGCAGGCGGGCGAGCCAGCCCGGGGATTTGGGCAGGGCGCGGGGCGACCAGACGAGGACCCGGCGCGCGGCGGGGTCAGCGTCGGGATCGGGGTCGGGGTCGCAGGCGGCCAGTGCGGTGTCCAGCCAGCGGGTGC
>DBBA01000178.1:7055-7326 GCA_002291955.1 Rhodobacteraceae bacterium UBA996
GCGCGGCCCGCCCTCGGGCGCGAGGACAAGGTGGCCGTGCAGGCGGTAGAAGCGGAAGGCCGATTGCAGGTCGGTCAGCGCCGTTTCGGCCAGGGTGCGGGGGACGATCAGGTGCAGGTCGAGTGCCGCGGCCTCCGGGGTGCCGGCCAGCAGGGCGAGCACCGGCTGGAGGTCGTCGAGCGCTGTGACCGGCATGAGCGCGGGCAGGCCGGGGACAGGGCCTGCGGCGGGGTCGGGGTGCCCGAGCGGGATCGGGGGCACGCGCGGGGTG
>DBBA01000268.1 GCA_002291955.1 Rhodobacteraceae bacterium UBA996
GTTGCGGTGGGACGAGGATGGTGCGTGCAAGCACGCACCCTACGGCTTGCTGTTGAAGTATAAGATCAATCATGCCTGAATGGCCTGCTTGTGCACGTCCAGTGTCGCAATTGGCGGTGACCTAAATCAGCGGACGTGAACGCACCCGATGCCAGATCAGAACTCGATAATCGTGAAGTCCGGGGCTTCGGTTCCGTCCCAGGGGTAAACACCGTTCACAACGATCTCAAGCAACGTCGGCACGCCCATCTCGATCTCCAGACTGACCATACCGCCCGCGGGCAATCCGGCCATGTCGATCTGGAACAGGTCGATGGTCCCGTCAGCGCACGCGAGCCTGCCTGCCGTGACAAGCCGCGTGTATCGCCCCGCCCCGGTGTTGCGGCGCGCTTCGACGGTGATCTGGTCCGGGGGCGGCATCCCGACATTGCGGTAGCGCGCATAGGCGTAGGCCAGCGCGGCAGTTTCCAGCGGGGTCATGGGCAGCGACGCGCGCATGGGTATGGTCGACCTCCTTGCGCCCGATCATGGGGCACGACGGGCGGCTAGTCTGCGGGATCATGCGCGATTTTCGTCGGTACGGGGCGCACCCGCACCCGGCCTGTCCCGCTTCGATGTGGCCCAAATATCCCGGGGGGAGGGCACGCCTGCGTGCCCCGGGGGGCGGAGCCCCCTGCCTCCGCCACAGCCGACCCGCGTTGCCCGGCCGCCTAGCGCACAGGGCCGCCGAACAGGGCGTCCAGCACGCTGTTGATCGCGTTCGTCATCGGGTCGAGGTCCTGCTGCGGGGCGGGCTGGGGAACTTGCGGCTGGGGCTGGGGCTGGGCCAGCTGGTCCTGCAACTCGGCCCAGGGCACATGCATCTCGCCGGGCGCATGCGCCTCGGCCCAACCCGCGCGGGGCGCCTCCATCGGCAACTCGCGCACCGGCAGGCCCTCGTGCACACGCACCATCACCTCGTGCCAGATCTCGGCGGGCAGGCCCGCCCCGGTCACGCCGGTCAGGGGGCGGTTGTCGTCATAGCCCATCCACACGCCTGCCACGTAGTCGGCGGTGAAGCCCACATACCAGGCATCCCGCGCGGCACTGGTCGTCCCGGTCTTGCCCGCAGACGGGCGGTCGGGCAGGGCGGCGCGGCCGCCGGTGCCTTCGGTCACGACCTTGGACATCATCCAGACAAGCTGCCGCGCCGCCTCCTCGGCGATCACGCGGGTGCCCATGCCGCCTTCCTTGCCCATCAGCGGCGTGGGGTCCCCCTGCAGGCGCAACTCCTCGATGCCATAGGGGGTGACGGCGGTGCCGCCGTTCAGGATCCCGGCATAGGCGCCGGTCATCTCGAGCAGGGACGATTCCGACACCCCCAGCGCCAGCGCCGGCCCCGCCGCCAGGTCGTTCTTCAGCCCGAACTCGGCCGCGATCCGGCTGACCGTGTCGCGCCCCGCGAATTCGCTGATCTTCACCGCCGGGATGTTCAGCGACCGCGCCAGCGCCTCGGTCAGGGTCACCCGCCCGGCAAAGTCGCGGTCGTAGTTCTGCGGGCTCCACGGTCCCGACCCCGGAATGTCGATGGTGAGCGGCTCGTCCACCACGAGGTCAAGGGCCGAATACCCCATGTCGAGCGCCGCGGCATAGATGAACGGCTTGAACGACGACCCCGTCTGCCGCAGCGCCTGGGCGGCGCGGTTGAACGCGCCCTGCGCCTGCACGTCGCGCCCGCCGACCATCGCGCGCACCGCGCCGTCGGCCGACATCACCACCACGGCCACCTCGGCCTCGGACCCCTCGCGCACGCGCGTCGCGAAGACCTCGCGCACCGCCTCCTCGGCGGCCCGCTGCAACCGCGCGTCAAAGGTCGTGCGGATCACCACGTCCTCGGTCGTGTCGCGGGTCAGGAAATCCGGCCCCTCGCCCATCACCCAGTCCGCGAAATAGCCCCCCGCCCGCGCCTCGGCCGCCGCCGACAGCGTGGCAGGATTGTCCATCGCCGCCTGCGCCTCGCCCTCGGTCAGGTATCCCTGCTCCTGCATCAGCCGGATCACCGTGGCCGCCCGCGCCTGCGACCGCTCCAGGTTCGACGTCGGCGCAAAGCGCGACGGCGCGGTCAGAAGCCCCGCCAGCATCGCCGCCTGCGCGGGCGTCACGTTCGCCGCCGACGTCCCGAAATACCGCTGCGCCGCCGCCTCGAACCCGCGCGCGCCCGCACCCATGTAGGCGCGGTTGAGGTAGATCGTCAGGATCTCGTCCTTGGTGAACTTCAGCTCCAGCGCCAGCGCGTAAGGAACCTCGCGCAGCTTGCGCTCGATGGACCCCCGGCGGCAGTCGGCCTCGTAATCGGCCTCGGTCATCCCCGACGCGCGGTCATAGGGCACGCCCAGACACAACAGCTTGGCCACCTGTTGCGTGATCGTGGACCCGCCGTTGCCGCTGAACGGCCCCCGCCCCTCGGCCAGGTTGATGCGGATCGCCCCCGCGATCCCGCGCGGACTGATGCCCAGATGGCGGTAGAACCGCCGGTCCTCGGTCGCCACGACCGCGTTTTTCAGGTGCGGCGACACGGTATCGGCCGTGATGAAGCCGCCGAACTGCTCGCCCCGCCAGGCAAAGGTCTGCCCGTCGCGGTCCAGCATGGTGACCGATCCCCGCGCGCGGGCATCGAGCACCGCAGCCAGATCGGGCAGCGCCACATAGTACTGCGCGACAAAGAAGCCGACGACCAGCGCCACCACCGCGGCCCCCGCGACCGCCAGGCGGACCACCATCCGGAACACCCAGCCCAGCAGCCCCGTCACCAGCCGCACCGGCCAGGGCCCCCGCGCCGCCCGCCGCGTCCGCGCCCGGCGGGGAGATCGGAAGAGC
>DBBA01000351.1:0-7281 GCA_002291955.1 Rhodobacteraceae bacterium UBA996
CCGTCTCACCATCGGCCAGCAGCACGGCGATGGGGGTGTTCACCCTGACCCCTTCGGTGCCCGCCGGGATCAGGATGCGGCCGAGGATGCCCTCGTCCACCGCCTCGAACTCCATCGTCGCCTTGTCGGTCTCGATCTCGGCGAGGATCTCGCCCGCCTTCACCGCGTCGCCTTCCTTCTTCAGCCACTTGGCGAGCGTGCCTTCCTCCATCGTGGGAGACAGGGCGGGCATCAGGATATCTACGGCCATGTCTGTTCTCCCCCTCAGGCGTCCGCCAGGATGTCGGTCCAGAGTTCCGACAGCGCGGGTTCCGGGCTGTCCTTGGCGAACTCGGCCGCGTCGTTGACGATGTCCTTGATCTCCTTGTCGATGGCCTTCAGCTCGTCCTCGGAGGCATGCTTGCCGGTCAGGAGCATCGCGCGGACCTGTTCGATGGGATCGCGTTCGTCGCGCATCTTCTGCACCTCTTCCCGGGTGCGGTACTTGGCGGGGTCCGACATGGAGTGACCGCGGTAGCGGTAGGTCTTGACCTCGAGGATGTAGGGCCCCTTGCCCGCGCGGCAGTGCGCCACGGCCCGTTCGCCCGCAGCCTTGACCGCGAGGACGTCCATGCCGTCCACTTCCTCGCCGGGGATGCCGTAGGCGAGGCCGCGACCGTAGAGCGTGGTGGATTTGGTGGACCGCTTCACGCTGGTGCCCATCGCGTACTGGTTGTTCTCGATCACGAAGATCACCGGCAGGTCCCAGAGTTCGGCCATGTTGTAGGTCTCGTAGACCTGGCCCTGGTTCGCGGCGCCGTCGCCGAAATAGGCGAAGGTGACGCGGTCGTTGCCAAGATAGCGGTCGGCGAAGGCGAGGCCTGCGCCCAGCGGCACCTGCGCGGCCACGATCCCGTGCCCGCCGTAGAAGTGCTTTTCCTTCGAGAACATGTGCATCGACCCGCCCTTGCCGCGGGAATAGCCGCCCTCGCGCCCGGTCAGTTCGGCCATCACGCCCTTCGGGTCCATCCCGCAGGCCAGCATGTGGCCGTGGTCGCGGTAGCTGGTGATGCGCTTGTCGCCCTCGCTCGCCGCCGCCTCGAGGCCCACGACGACCGCTTCCTGGCCGATGTACAGGTGGCAGAAGCCGCCGATCAGGCCCATGCCGTACAGCTGGCCCGCCTTTTCCTCGAACCGGCGGATCAGCAGCATCTCGCGGTAGTACCGCTTCAGCTCGTCCGGCGACACGTTCGGCTTCGCGGCGGGTGCGTCGGCGGTTGCCGCCGCGGCGGGTTTCCTGGTGGCCATGCGGGGTGCCTCCTCCCGAGGTCTGACGATAGTTCAGCGTTAAACGATCTCCTACACGACCGTCCTGCCGATTTCACCCCCGAAATGCGGAGGCGGGCCTGCCGCTGCGTCAGGTCCGCCATGCACGGGGTGCAAGCGGGGCGCGGGTCAGTTCAGGACGATCTCGTCGGCGCGGACATAGCCCAGCACGTCGCGCGCCTGCTGGTCGAGGAGGTCGAGATCGAGATACCCGTCGGACAGGCGCCGCGTGCGGTTCTCGAGGTCGGCGATCTCGGCTTCCAGTTCGGCCAGCCGGTCGGCCAGGTGGCGCGTCTCGCCTTCCACCTGCACCCGGCGGAACAGGCCATAGTCGCCCTGCACGCTGGCATAGGTGAAGTAGGTGCCAAGCGACAGCACGGCGGCGAAGTAGAGAACCGCGCCCAGTGCGGGGCGCCCGTTGGTCGGAGTGCGCATCGGTCGGATCTGCTGCCTGGGCCTCGAACCGCCCCTCTCGCGGGGGCATGGCGCGAATCATGGCACGGTTTGCGCGGCCTGCCTAGGGGCTGGTCGCCGTGGCCGCGCGCGTCAGCGCCGCCGGACGCCCGCGCGATTGCCGGCCCGGCTGATCTGGCCGCCCGCGATGGGCGTGGGCACCCCGGTCGTGCCGGGAAACGACGTGGGCAGGCCGTGCATCACCCGCACGGCCAGATAGGCAAAGGCCTGGGCCTCGAGCATGTCGCCATCGAGGCCCGCCGCCTCGACCGGGGCGACGGGCAGGCCGGACAGGTCGGCGATCATCGCCATGAGGGTCGGGTTGCGTCGTCCGCCGCCCGTGACCATCAGGCGCCGTGGCGGACCCGGACACAGGTCGAGCCCGCGCGCAACGGCGGCGGCGGCAGCGGCGGCCAGCGTTGCGGCGGCATCGGCGTCGGACAGGGTGGCGACGGCGCGGGACAGGTCGGGAAAGGCGTCCCGGTCGAGCGACTTTGGCGGGCGCCGGGCAAAGTACGGGTGCGACAGGAACGCCGCGATGATCCCGTCATCGGGTGTGCCCGCGGCCGCCAGCGCCCCGCCGTCATCCCGCGGCAGGCCAAGCCGCGCCTGCACCAGGTCGTCGAGCGGCGCGTTCGCTGGGCCGGTGTCGAAGGCCAGAAGCGCGCCCGCATCCTGCGGGTCCGCAGGGCGCGGGTCGATGAAGGTCAGGTTCCCGACCCCGCCCAGGTTGAGGAACGCCAGTGGCGCGTCCGTGCCCATGCCCCGGGCGCAGGCCCAGTGGAACACCGGCGCCAGCGGCGCCCCCTCGCCGCCCAGCCGGACATCGGCGCTGCGGAAGTCCCAGACGACCGTGCGGTCGAGCGCCTCCGCCAGCACCGCGCCATCGCCCGCCTGGTGCGTGCCGCGCCCCCGCGGGTCATGGGCAAGCGTCTGGCCGTGGAAGCCCACGACCTCGATCCCCGGGTCGCGGGCGATCATCGTGGCCAGAACCTCGGCATGGGCGGTTTCCACGACCTCGGCCGCGGCGGCGGCGCGCGGATCGTCGGGCCAGGCTCCCAGGCCCGCGCGCAGGACCGCGCGTTCGGCGTCCGTGTAGGGGCGATAGGCGGTGGCGCCGAAGGTCTCGATCGTCGTGCCGTCCGTCACGACCACGGCGGCATCGACCCCGTCCAGCGAGGTGCCCGACATCGCCCCCAGCGCCCGGATCGTCCGTCTGGCCGGTCGAGCCATGCCGTCGCGCCCTTTCATTCCCCGGGACCGCGCGCTAACACCGCCCCGGTTCCAAGCATGGACGGAAACGGCGATGACCTTCCACCCCAAATCGGATTTCCTGGGCGTCGTGATGGAGCGCGGGTTCCTGGCCGACTGCACCGATCTGCAGGCGCTGGATGATGCGCTGCGGGCGGGGGTGGTGCCGGCCTATATCGGCTATGACGCGACCGCGCAGTCGCTGCATGTGGGGCACCTGCTGAACATCATGCTGTTGCGCTGGCTGCAGCGGACCGGGGGCAAGCCCGTGACGCTGATGGGGGGCGGCACCACGAAGGTCGGCGATCCGTCGTTCCGGGCGGATGAACGTCCGCTGCTGTCGCCCGCGCAGATCGACGCCAACATCGCGGGCATGAGCCGGGTGTTCGCGCGGTACCTCGCCTATGGCGACGGGGCGACCGATGCGGTGATGCTGAACAACGCGGAATGGCTGGACGGGCTGAACTACCTCGAGTTCCTGCGCGACATCGGGCGGCATTTCAGCGTCAACCGGATGCTGTCGTTCGAGAGCGTGAAGTCGCGGCTGGACCGGGAGCAGTCGCTGTCCTTCCTCGAGTTCAACTACATGATCCTGCAGGCCTACGATTTCCTGGAACTGTACCGCCGTCACGGCGTGCGGCTGCAGATGGGCGGGTCGGACCAGTGGGGGAACATCATCAACGGGATCGACCTGACCCGGCGGGTGCTGGACCATGAGATCTTCGGCCTGACCACGCCGCTTCTGACCACGTCGGACGGGCGGAAGATGGGGAAAAGCCAGGGCGGCGCGGTGTGGCTGGATGGGGCGCTGCTGAGCCCTTACGAATTCTGGCAGTTCTGGCGGAACACGACCGATGCCGACGTGGGGCGGTTCCTGCGGCTGTACACCGATCTGCCGGTCGAGGAGTGTGACCGGCTGGCAGCCCTTGGCGGGTCCGAGATCAACCTGGCCAAGATCCGGCTCGCGAACGAGGTGACCGGGCTGCTCCACGGGGCAGAGGCTGCCGCGGCGGCCGAGGCCACCGCGCGCGCGGTGTTCGAACAGGGCGGCGTGGGGGATGACCTGCCCACGGTGGCCCTGACCGCGGGAGAGGTGGAGGGCGGGATTTCCGTGGTCCAGCTGTTCACCCGGGCGAAGCTGGCGGCCAGCGGCAAGGACGCCCGCCGGCTGATCGCGGAAGGGGGCGCGCGGCTGAACGATGCGGCCCTGACCGACCCCGGGCTGATGCTGGGGGCGGGGGATTTCGCGCAGCCGGTGAAGCTGTCGGCGGGGCGGAAACGGCACGCGCTGGTGGTGCTGGAGGGCTGACGGGGCGGTTTGTGCACATGTGCACAAACGGTCAAGTCATTGATCCTGCTCGATAAGGCCTGTGCACGTTCAGGTCTTGTCAACCTGTGTGACCGACATCGTCCGCAGGCGTGCGGGCCTGTGTTGCGCGGCGCTATAGCGCCCCGTGACCGGTGACCAGCGACACGACCGTCACCGCGCCGACCCAGAGCCCCGACAGGACCAGCGCCGCCAGCAGCGCCGCGCCGAACGTCGGGCGGGGCGGGGGCGCGTCCACGCCCATGACGGGCGGGGCGGGCGTGCGGCGCGGGAGGATTCGGGTCAGGACGAGCATGCCCGCATTGCGTCACGCGACCCTTAACGCGGCCTTAAGGGGCTGCGCGTGACAGGGGGGCATGCAGGTGTTGTCCACAGGATTCGACGGCTGGCCCGCGCAGGCGCCCTGCGCGCAGTCACCCGGCCTTGCCCGGGCGCTGGCGGCGCTGGGCACCGAGGTGGCCCCGCTTGCGTTCCGCGACGGGGCGCGGACGGTCGGCCATGCGCTGGTGATCCGGCGCGGCCCGCGGCAACTGGTGTCGCGCGGGCCGGTCTGGGCGGTGGGCTCAGGTGCGGGCGAACGCCGGGCGGCGCTGGGGGCGCTGCGCCGGACCGCGCCGGGACTGACGGTGATGAACGCCGAAGGCGACGACCCCGCGCCGCGCCGGGCCGGGTTCCTGCGGCTCTTGACCGGGGCGACGGTCGCGGACTGGGCGCTGGAGGCCGGCGCCGAGGCGATGCGGGAAGGGCTCCACCAGAAATGGCGCAATCGCCTGAAGGCGGGGGAAGCGGCCGGCTGGACCGTCACCCGCCGCCCGATGCCCGCCGATCCGGGCCACTGGCTGCTGACGCGGGACGCGGGCCAGGCGCAGGCGCGCGGCTATCGCGGCTGGCCGCCCGGTCTGGTCGCGGCCTGGGCGCGGGCAAATCCCGGCACGGCCTGGCTGTGGACCGCCACGCAGGGCCGGGGTGATCCGGCCGCGGGGGTGCTGGTGCTGCGCCACGGCGAGCGCGCCACCTGGCAGACCGCCTGGGCGGGCGAGGCCGCGCGGGCGGGCCACGCGATGCCGCTTCTGTTGTGGCGCGCGGCGGAGTGGCTGGCGGGGCAGGGTGTGCGCAGCCTTGACCTTGGCACCGTCGATACGGTGCAGGCGCCGGGGCTGGCGCGGTTCAAGCTGGGGACCGGCGCGGCGGCGCGGCGGCTTGGCGGGACCTGGGCCGGGGTCAGGGTGTGGTGAGGGGATTGATGCGCGACATTGGCACCCGATATGATGACGTGACTTCAGGAGGAAGTGCTGATGGGCAAGACGACCGAAACCACGCCCGTCAAGGGCGGCTGGATCAAGCGCGACCGGGAAACGGGCGCGTTGAAGGAGGTCGGGACCGAGCGGGGGACGTCGAGGGTTTCGGCGCGGTCTGCCGACGCAATTCGAGATGTGTCGCAGCGGCGCAGCGCCGCGCTCGACCGGCTTGCCAAGAGGTAGGCCCCATTACCGGGTGACCATTGCCGATGCGCTTGCGGCGCATGGCCTGATGGCACCACCTGTCTCGGGTCGAACCCAGCACCCCGCCCGGAACAGCCGCGAAGCGGCCCGGGCAGCGGATGGCCGCCCCCACGGCCAGCCGCTTTGGTGCCACCAGCGCGACGAACGAGGTCATCCGACCTGACACCATAAAGTGCGGATGCCCGGCGGTGCGGCGGCTGACCGCGGCCATCCGCCACCCTTTCGGCGTGCCCGGTGTTCGATTGTGGCGGTGCTATACTCTGACGATCTGGAGTTCGCGCCGAGCCCCCAGGCCCGGCGCACGACCGATGATCAGGGGGTGACGGTGACCGTGACCATGCGGTCGGGTTCGCCGATCACCGCGCCGTTCGGGCCGTCGCCGCGCTTGATCGCATCCAGCACGTCGAGCCCGCCCGTGATCTGGCCGACGACGGTGTAGCCGCCGTCCAGGTGCGGGGCGGCGTCGAACATCAGGAAGAACTGGCTGTTCGCGCTGTCGGGCGACTGCGACCGGGCCATGCCGACGGTGCCGCGTTCGAACGGGCGGTCCGAGAATTCCGCCGGAAGGTCGGGCCTGTCGGATCCGCCGCGGCCGGCCATGCGCAGGTCGGACCCGAGCTTGCCGAACTGCACGTCGCCGGTCTGGGCCATGAAGCCGTCGATCACGCGGTGGAACACCACGTCGTTGTAGGCGCCCTCGGCTGCCAGCGACGTGATCTGGGCGACGTGGCCCGGCGCCACATCCTCGAACAGGTCGATGGTGATGGTGCCGTTGGCGCCGGGGCCCGCGACCTCGATCACGAGGCCGGTGGCGTGGGCGGGCGCGGTGGCGAGCAGGAGTGCGATCAGGGCGTTACGCATCGGCGGCCACCTTGACGCTGAGCATCCGGTCGGGGGTCATCGGCGGCTCGCCGCGGGTGATCCTGTCCACGAATTCCATGCCCGCGATGACCCGGCCATAGACCGTGTACTGCCCGTTCAGGAAGTGGTTGTCCTTGAAGTTGATGAAGAACTGGCTGTTGGCCGAGTTCGGGTTCGAGGACCGCGCGGCGCCGAGCGTGCCGCGGTCATGCGGCAGTTTCGAGAATTCCGCGGGCAGGTCCGGCAGGTCGGACCCGCCGGTGCCTGCGCGGCGGATGTTGAGGCCGTCGAGGAAATCGCCGTGCTCGACATCGCCGGTCTGGGCCATGAAGCCGTCGATCACGCGGTGGAACACCACGTTGTCATAGGCGCCCGCGCGGGCGAGGTCCTTCATGCGCTGGGTGTGCTTCGGGGCCACGTCGGGCAGAAGCTCGATCACCACCTGGCCGTCCTTGAGCTCGATCAGGATGGTGTTCTCGGGGTCGCGGATGTCGGCCATGGGGGGTCCTTTCGTTGCGCGCCCCGTTTAGGCCGGGACGCGCGCGAGGGGAAGGGCCGCAGGCGGGGGGGGGGTGGGGCCCC
>DBBA01000351.1:7599-7866 GCA_002291955.1 Rhodobacteraceae bacterium UBA996
GGAAGGGCCGCAGGCGGGCGGGCGTTGACGCCCGCGTGAGTTTCCGCCGACAAGGGGGCGGAATTCGGCAGGAGGGCCGCGCATGGGCTGGAAGACGCTGGACGACATGGACCTTAAGGCCAGGGTCGTGCTGACGCGGGTGGACATCAACGTGCCGGTCGAGGACGGCCAGGTGACGGATGCGACGCGGATCGAGAAGATCGTGCCGACGGTGCGGGATATCCTGGGGCGTGGCGGCAAGGCCGTGCTGCTCGCGCATTTCGACCG
>DBBA01000362.1 GCA_002291955.1 Rhodobacteraceae bacterium UBA996
GCGGGCACCGGGGGTGCGGCGCCGGTGGAACCGGTGGCGGGACCGGGTGGCGCGGGTCTGTCGGAATGGGTGGCCGACAGCGTCGCCGCGACCGGGCGGCCCGAGCTGACGAGCGCGGGTGTCGTGGTGTCGGGCGGGCGCGGTGTCGGATCGAAGGAGCAGTTCGCGGTGATCGAGGGGCTGGCCGACAAGCTGGGCGCCGCGGTGGGCGCAAGCCGCGCGGCGGTCGATGCGGGCTATGCGCCGAACGACTGGCAGGTGGGCCAGACCGGCAAGGTCGTGGCGCCGCAACTGTATGTGGCGGTCGGGATTTCCGGCGCGATCCAGCACCTGGCGGGGATGAAGGATTCCAAGGTCATCGTCGCGATCAACAAGGACGCCGATGCGCCGATCTTCCAGGTGGCGGATTACGGCCTGGTCGCCGACCTGTTCGAGGCGGTGCCGGAGCTGACGGCCAAGGTCTAGGCGCAGTTGAGGGCGGGCGCGGGGGACCGATCCGGCGCGCCCGGTTTCCCGTTGGCCAGCGGCGCCTCAGGCACGCGAGAGGCGGGCGATGGTGTCGGCCAGCGCCCCGGCCGCCTGATCGTGGGCGTGGGTGCCCAGCATGTCCTGGACCACCGGCAGGTCGAGGTCGCCGAAGACCAGGCCCGCGCGGCCGTCGGCGACCTGCTGCGGGGTCACGCTGACCGTCACGATGTCGGCCACATGGGTGCGCAGGTCGGCCAGCATGTCGGCATCGACGAACAGCGGGTCGCGGCCCAGGCCGGACCCGGGGGGCACCGCATTGCCGGGCGCGTGGTCGGTCAGCCACAGCAGCACCTTGCGCCCCGGGATGCGGGTCAGGAGCAGCTTCATGCGGGCCAGCCATGCCTCGCGCAGTTCCAGCCGCACCACCTCGAACCGGTCGGGCGAGCGGTCGGCCAGCGCAGCCAGCAGGTGCCGGACGAAGTTGAGCACCGCGAAGTCGAGGTCGGGATACAGCGCCTTGAGCATGGACGAGGCGCGCAGGAAGCGGTCGTTGCGGCGCGGGTGCACGGCGTAGAACCGGTTCGACATGTTGGCGGCGCCCAGCACCTGGATCACCGTGACGTCGGCCCCGGCGCAGATGTCGTGCAGGATCGGTTCGTTCAGGAACACGTCCACCCCGGCGTTCTGCAGGCCGAGGTTCACGACCTCGGTCCCGGTCTGGTCCTGCAGGAGCGCGGGCCAGGGCTGCGCCATGAAGCGGCCGTAGGTTTCGGTGCCGCCGAGGACGGCGATGTAGCGCCCCTGCATGCGCTGCCGCGGACCGCGGAACAGCAGTTTCGACCGGCCGTAGCGGCACGGCGCATAGTCGATGATGCGGTCGCCCGCGCGTTCGAACGACATGGTCCCACCCACGAATATGTCTCACCCGCGCCAAGGAATCGCACCCAGAGGTTGCAGAACGGCTAACTCGGGGCTGTGCGTTTGCGCCGCAGGGCGGTGGCCGCGGCGCTTGCGTGTGCCGCGGTGCGGCGCGTATGGTTCCGGACGGCAGGGGGACGGCAGGGCATGGATATCCGCACGGTCGGCGTGGTGGGCGCGGGGCAGATGGGCAACGGGATCGCCCATGTGCTGGCGCTGGCGGGCTATGACGTGCGCCTGAACGATGTGGACGCGGGCGCGCTGACCCGCGCGCTGGACCAGATCGGGCGCAACATCGACCGGCAGGTGGCCCGCGGCAAGGTCACGCCGGACGACAAGGCCGCCGCCCTGGCCCGCATCCGCACCACGCGCGACCTGGCCGAGGTCGGTCCCTGCGACCTGATCATCGAGGCCGCGACGGAACGCGAGGACATCAAGAACCGCATCTTCGAGGGGCTCGCGCCGCACCTCGCGCCGCACACGATCCTGACATCGAACACGTCGTCCATCTCGATCACCCGGCTGGCCAGCCGCACCGACCGGCCGGAACGCTTCATGGGGTTCCACTTCATGAACCCCGTCCCGGTGATGCAGCTCGTGGAACTGATCCGCGGCATCGCAACCGACGAGGCGACCTATGCCGCCTGCCTGTCGGTCGTCGAACGGCTGGGCAAGACCGCGGCCAGCGCCGAGGACTTCCCGGCCTTCATCGTCAACCGCATCCTGATGCCGATGATCAACGAGGCGGTCTATACCCTGTACGAAGGCGTGGGGAACGTGCGGTCGATCGACATGGCGATGAAGCTCGGCACCAACCACCCGATGGGGCCGCTGGAACTGGCCGACTTCATCGGGCTCGACACCTGCCTTGCGATCATGAACGTCCTGCATGACGGACTGGCCGATACCAAGTACCGGCCCTGCCCGCTTCTGGTGAAGTACGTCGAGGCCGGGTGGCTTGGCCGCAAGTCCGGCCGCGGCTTCTACGACTACCGCGGCGACGGCGACCCCGTGCCCACGCGCTGACGGGCCCGCATCCCGAACCCGCCCGTCGCGCCGCTTCGATGCGCTCCAAGTATCCCGGGGGGGTGAGAGCCGCCCGGAACGGTGCCCGGTGGGCATCGTTCAGGCCCGAACGCCCNNTGATCAACGAGGCGGTCTATACGCTCTACGAAGGGGTCGGGAACGTCCGTTCCATCGACGAATCGCTCAAGCTCGGTGCGAACCACCCGATGGGCCCCCTGGAACTGGCCGATTTCATCGGGCTGGACACGTGCCTGGCGATCATGAACGTCCTGCACGACGGCTTGGCCGACACCAAATACCGCCCCTGTCCGCTGCTGACCAAGTATGTCGAGGCCGGGTGGC
>DBBA01000120.1:0-7041 GCA_002291955.1 Rhodobacteraceae bacterium UBA996
ACTTCCGGGGCGATCCGGCCTCCGCGCTGCTGGAGGTCTTGGACCCCGAACAGAACAACACCTTCGCCGACCACTACCTGGAGGTGGAATTCGACCTAAGCCAGGTCATGTTCATCACCACCGCCAACAGCTACCACATGCCCGGGCCGCTGCTGGACCGGATGGAGATCATCCCGCTCTCGGGCTATACCGAGGACGAGAAGGCCCAGATCGCCCGGCGCCACCTGATGCCCAAGGCGATTGCCAACCACGGGCTCAAGAAGGGCGAACTGGTCCTGACCGATGCCGCCCTGTCCGAAATGATCCGCACCTATACCCGCGAGGCGGGGGTGCGGAACCTGGAGCGCGAACTGGCCAAGGTCGCCCGCAAGGCGGTCACCAGGATCTTGAAGGGCGAGGCGAAATCGGTCGAAGTGACGGAGGCGAACCTGGCCGAATTCCTAGGCGTGCCGCGCCATCGCTACGGCCTGGCCGAAAAGGAGGATCAGGTGGGCGTGGTCACCGGCCTGGCCTGGACCAGCGTCGGCGGCGATCTGTTGCAGATCGAGGCGCTGAAGCTGCCGGGCAAGGGCCGGATGAAGACCACGGGCAAGCTGGGCGAGGTGATGAAGGAATCGATCGAGGCCGCGTCCAGCTACGTCCGGTCGATCGCTCCGTCTATCGGCGTCAAGCCCACGCGGTTCGACACGACCGACATCCATGTCCACGTCCCCGACGGGGCGACGCCCAAGGACGGACCCTCGGCGGGCCTTGCCATGGTCACCTCCATCGTCTCGGTCCTGACCGGCATTCCGGTCCGCAAGGACATCGCGATGACCGGCGAGGTGTCTTTGCGCGGCAATGCTATGGCCATCGGGGGGCTCAAGGAAAAGCTGCTCGCGGCGCTGCGCGGGGGGATCACCACCGTCTTCATCCCCGAGGAGAACGCCAAGGACCTGCCCGAAATCCCCGACAACGTGAAATCGGGGCTGGAGATCGTGCCGGTCACCCATGTCCGCCAGGTGCTGGAACGCGCCCTGGTCCGCCAGCCCGAACCCATCGCCTGGGACGAGGCGGCCGAGGAAGCGGCGGCGGCGGCGCGCGCGGCCGAAGGCCGGTCCCCGGGCGGGGCCGCCCCCATCGCGCATTGAGCGTCGGCGCTTCGGGGGCCACGCACCCCCCTTGCAGACCCGGATGGCGGGCGCTAAGACGCGCGCCATCGGACCCTGGTCCGGGCGATTAGCTCAGCGGTAGAGCGCTTCGTTCACATCGAAGATGTCGGCGGTTCAAATCCGTCATCGCCCACCATTTCCCCTGCACATGGCACCCCGCCGCCGGCGTGTCCGCACGCATCCGGCGCGTCGGTTGCCCTGGCCCGCAGCGGGCGCCGCTGCCTCCGGCAAAGGGCCTAACCCGCCACCGTGACCGCGTCGGACACCGGGCGCGATTCCGGCGCCGGTGCCGCGTCCGGGGGGGCGCTGTTGCGGGACACGGGTGCCTCGTCCTGCGGCGCAGGACTGTCCTGGTCCCCCTGCGACGGGTGCGCCGCGGCACAGGCTCCTCCGCCGGTCCAGTACAGGACCGCGCCGTCCTGCCCGATCACGGGCGCGGCACCGCAGGCGGGCGACCTTGCGGACACGGCCGCAGGGACGGCCAAAGTCACGCACAGGGCGACGGTCAGGGCAACGTTGCGGGAACGGACGGTGGCGGTGGGCATGGCGGATTCTCCGGTCAGTGACGCGGTGTGCGCGACAGCGGCAGGATCACCGCACTCTGGTTGACACCGCCCTAACGGTCCAGGCCAAGGCCGCGCAGCAACCCCTGCAGGCGCGCGGCGATGCGGTGGGGCGGGGCAGGCGCGGCTCCGGTCGCCAGCCGTTCGACCCCGGTCTCGGCGGCACAGACCCGCCCCGACACCGGATCCCACCAGCGCGGCCAGCCGATCAGCGCCGCATGGGCAAGTCCGGCCAGGCCCGGCCTTGCGTCACGGCGCGGCGGTGCCGGCACCAGGTCGGTCGTCAGGCCCCAGCCGCCGTACCAGGGCATGCCGGTGCAGGTGACAGACACGCCGCGCAACAGCCCCTCCCACCCGAGGCCCGAGGTCATCGTCCAGACCTCGTCCGCCAGGGCCAGCGCGGCGTGGGCGGACAGGCCGGACAGCGGAACGGCCCCCGTGTCGGCCAGCACGTCGGCCGGAACCGCGCCGCGGCGCAATCCCGCCTCGACATCTGGGTGCGGTTTCCACAGAAGCACCGCCGCCGGACGCGCGGCCCGTGCGGCGGCCAGAAGGGCCGCGTTGCTGCGGACAGGGCCGGTCGCGCCAAGAACGACCGACACGTCATCCTCGACCTGGCCCGCGACCAGCACGCGCGGACCGGGGGGCAGGTCCGGGGCCGCGTCGCGACCGACCGAGTACTTGGACAGTCCGGCCGCCACGATCCGGGCCACCAGCGCCGTGGCGCGGGCCAGTTCCCCGGGCGGCAGGTCGACCGAGGCGGCGATCAGCCGTTCCAGGCGACTGTCGCGGCCCGGGTCGCAGGGCAGACCCAGGTCGTCGAGCCCCAGGGCAAGCGGCGGCACAAGGTCCGCCCCCAGCCCGCGCGAGCGCAGGACCGCATCCTCGAGCCGCCAGAGCGGCGCGTCGGCGGGCCAATCTGCGGGCCAATCAGCGGGCACCCGGGTGCCCCAGGCCATCGCACGGCGCCCCGTCCCCACCGCCCGGCGCGCGGCGTCGCTGCTGCGGGCGAAGCGCACATCCCCGAACATCGCCCGCACAGGACCGCGCTTCCAGGGCGCGATCCCCAGCGCGACCCAGCCCCGCGCGTCCTGCCGTGCGGCCTGCGCCTGGGCGGCCAGGTGGCGCGCAGCATCCTCCCACGCGCAGGGGCGGTCCAGCGCGGGGTGGTGCCACGACGGGGCCAGCAGCATGGCGCCCGCGAACAGCTGTCCTGCTGTCAGCGCCCGGCCGCGGCGGGGCAGGGCGGGCCCGTGATCCACCGACAGGCCCCAGCCGGCATAGAAGGGCGATCCGTGCACATGCGGGCGGTGCCCGGCCAGGATCGCCTCGAACCCGAGGGTCGAGGACCAGGCATGCACATGCGCCGCCCGGTCGAACAGGTGCCAGGGGCTGACGGGTTCGGTCAGCAGGGTGATACCGGGGGCGTTGACGTCCGGGCCGAAGTGTCCGCTCCGCCCGGAAAGCCCAGCGGCGGGATGGGACTTGATCACCACGGGTAGGCCGGGATGCAGGTCGCGTGCCACCGCCAGCAGCCGGCGAAAGTCCGCAGGCCCCGCGCCCATCAGCGCGGCATCCCCCGCCGTCTGGTCCACGACCAGCACGAAGGGACCGCGCGGCAGGTGGTCCGGCAAGGGCGCGGCGGGATCGAAGGCGCAGTACTTGGACAGGTGCCAGTAGCGCATCGCGGCGATCCCGTCCGCCGCGCGCGCGAGGAGTGCCGGGTCATCCAGCGGATGCGTGGCCAGCAGCGTCTCGAGGTCCGAGGGCGCGCTGGCGTCGAAATGCACCCCGGTCCGGTCCAGAAGCAGGCCCAGCGGCGGCGTGTCGGGGCCCGGGCGGACCGACCGCAGGAATGCATCCTCGACCCGCAGCACGGGATGCCCCGTGCGGGCGGCCAGGGCCACCCCGCGCGCGGCCGTCGGGCTTGCGCCCCACACGCCGATCCAGTCTTCGGCCCGGGTGGGCATGCCGATGCGGACCTGCCATCCCGCCCCCGCGAGGATGCGGCGCAGCGACGGGCGCATCAGGAAACCGCCGTTGTAGACGAACAGGCGCCGGGGGGGTGCGACCCCGGCGCCTGTGTCAGGAAAGCCGCGGGCCGCCGGGCCCACCGTGCTTCCTAGTTGCCCAGGGTCTGGACCGACGCCGCGGCGTTCAGGGGTGTCAGCAGCGCGCTGACGACCTTGGTGAACTGGGCGTAGGGCGCTTCGGTCACATAGACGGTATCGCCGTCGCGGATGACGAAGTCGCGCGCCAGGAACACGCCGTTCGGCCGCGACAGGTCCAGAAGGTAGACCATCCGCTGGTCGCCGATCAGGTCCTCGCGGCCCAGCACCTGCCGCGCCACGGGTTCGGGTTCGTTGCGGAACACGAAGATGCCGGTCGGATCGGCGGCCGAGGCCGCAAGGCCGCCCACCTGCGCGATCGCCTCCAGCGCGGTCAGCTGCTGCGTCTCGAACGGGACGCGGCGCTGCACGCCGGTCGCGCCGAGGGCGGTGTAGGCGCGGGTGTCGGCCTCGACCAGGATGCGGTCACCGGGGCGCAGCGCGATGTCGGCGCCCGGGTTGCGGAACAGGTCGTTGAACCAGATCGTGCCGGTGTGGCTGCCGCGGATCACCTTGACCTGTGCGATTTCGGGCTCGACCGATACGCCGCCCGCGCGGGCCAGCATCGCGGTCAGCGTCCGGGTCGGCCGCTCGATGGCATAGACGCCCTGCGCGCCCACCGCGCCCGCGATCGACACCGTGGCCCCGTCGCCGGCCGTGCGGGTCACGGTCACCTGCGGGTCGGGGGTCTGTTCCGACAGACGTTCGGTGATCAGCTGGCGCAGCGCCTCGGGCGTGTTGCCCGCGGCCTGCACGCGGCCGGCATAGGGCACGAAGATGAAGCCCTGGCCGTCCACCTGCACTTCTTCCAGCACCGTGTTGGGCGTTCCGGTGGCGACGAGCAGCCCGTCGTCCACGTTCTCCCAGATCTGCAACGACAGCACGTCGCCGGGCTGGATCGTGTCCGACCCCACCACGCCTGCGTTGGCGAAGCCCGACCCGAAGCCCAGGGCCGGGGCGACCGAGGTTGCGCGCGTCACGCGGTCGTCGACCTCGACGATGAAGCTGTCGCCCTGGCGCTGCACGGCGCCCGAGAAGATTTCGGATTTCGTCGGGCCGGTGCGTGGCAGGCCACAGCCCGTCACGATGGCCAGAACGACGATAAGCGACGCCGCGCGCGCCCCTTTGGTGCGGAACCCTGTCACTGCCGGTCTCCTCGACCTTGCCTGCCTCGCGGGGGCGGATCGAAGCCCACCCCTCATGGTTATCCACAGAATTGCGGAATGCCTGTGGAAAAGTCTATTCCCCCGCGCGGTCGGCGCGGTCGAGGGCCAGCAGGTGTTGCCGTTCCGCCGCGCCGGACCGCCTTGCGGTTGTGGGCCCGTAGGGTCCGTGTCCGGCCCGCAGGCGGTCGGGCAGGCGGCGGATCAGCTGGCGGCGCCCGCGGGCCGAGTAGAACCCGCCCGGCAGCTGCGATGTCGCCAGAAGGAAGGCGCGGAAGGCAAGGTATGCCGCGCGGTCGGGCGGGCGGGGCGCGGTGAAGAAGGCCCGCAGGCCCTGGTCCGACGCCAGGGCAGGGCGGCTGTAGACGGTCCGCGCCGCCGCCCAGACCGGCAGACCGCGGAACAGCGCGGCCTGCGCGCCGGTGGAACTGACCGTCACGACCGAGCTTGCTCCGTCCAGAAGCCGCGCAAGCTTGCCGCCCGGCACGAAGCGGACGCGATCCGCGATCCCGGCGTCCCGGGCCGCCGTGCGGACGATCCGGGCCAGCGGCAGGCGGTCGTCGTCCAGCGGATGGGCCTTGAAGACCAGCAGGTGGTGTCGCGGGGCGGCGGCGGCAAAGTCGGCGGTCACCCGGGCGATGAAGGCGGCCGTATCCGCGTCGGGTAGCGCTGCGCGGTAGGCGGCGTCGTGGTCCAGTTGCAGCAGGCACAGGTGCCAGGGGCGCGCCGACCGCCGGATCGCGGCTGTCCGCCACGCGCGGGTCACCGCCGTCAGCGGCCAGCGCAGGATGCGCGCAAGCCACAGCCGCGCCTCGGCCGCCACGCCGATGTCGCGGTGCGGCCGGTACCCGGGGTAGCGGAACTGGCCCAGCGCGGTCACCAGATGCCACAGGGCGCCCCAGAAGATGTGCTGGCGCAGGTCGCCCCAGTGATCGGGCGGTTCCGCAGGCGCATCCGGGTCGGCCCCGGTCACGACCGCATCGGGCAGGTCCATCAGGGGCGAGTTGGCATTCGCCCCGCCCCGTTCATAGGTCGCCCACCAGGGGCGCAGATAGCCTTCCTCGAACACATGCGCGGTCACGCCGTGGGCGCGGGCCAGGTCCAGCGCCATGCGGTGCAGCGGCCGCGTATCGCCGTACAGCACGATGTCCGTGACACCCTGCGCCGCGATGATCGCAGCAAGCTGCGCAGGCCAGTCCCCCGGTCCGGTCTGGTGCGGGACATAGGGCAGGGACCGCGGCCAGAACACGCGGTCGCCCAGGGTGAAGCCCGCCCGCAGGCAGCGGTCACCCCCGGCGACCAGCGCGCGGGCGAGCGCGCCGAAGAACGGCCCGTGCGGACCCTGCAGGAACAGGAACGTGCGCCCATCTGCCATCTGCGCAGCGATGCCACACCCGGGCCGCGCGCGGAAGCCTTGTCCTTGCGCGGCCCGCTTGGCAGGGTGCGCCCCGCAAGCGCTAGGAGAGGCTGGCATGTTCACGGGGATCATCACGGATGTTGGCGAGGTGCAGGAGATCGTGCGCGCCGGCGACACGCGGCTGCGGATCGCCTGCGGCTATGACCCCGCGACGATCGACCTTGGCGCCTCCATCGCCTGTTCCGGGGTCTGCCTGACGGTCATCGCCACAGGAACCGGGGCGGGAACCGACCCGCGCCCCTGGTTCGACGTGCAGATGTCGGCCGAAACGCTGGGGCTGACCACGGCGGGGGACTGGGCGCCCGGCACCCGGCTGAACCTGGAACGTGCGCTGCGGGTGGGGGATGAGCTGGGCGGGCACATCGTGTCGGGCCATGTGGACGGCGTGGCCGAGATCGTGGTGACCCGGGATGAAGGGCAGTCCACCCGCTACACGTTCCGGGTGCCCGATGCGCTTGCGCGCTACATCGCACCCAAGGGATCGGTTGCGCTGGATGGCACGTCCCTGACGGTGAACGAGGTCGACGGCGCCACCTTTGGCGTCAACATCATCCCCCATACCAAGGCCGTGACGACCTGGGGCACCTTGCGCACGGGCGACCGCGTGAACCTCGAGATCGACACGCTCGCCCGCTACGT
>DBBA01000120.1:7363-7617 GCA_002291955.1 Rhodobacteraceae bacterium UBA996
TCGACACGCTCGCCCGCTACGTCGCGCGCCTGCAGGACTGGGCGGCGTGATCGCAGCGCCAGGCGCCGCAAGGGCGTGATGCGCCGGGCCGCCGTCCTGCTCCTGTGCGCGGTGCTCCTCGCGCTTGTGGCGCGCCTGTTCTGGCTCAAGGAGATCGCGCGGGAACCGGACCTCGCCCGGTACACGCCGCTGCTCCTTCTGACCATCGGCCTGACGCTGCTGCTCGTCGTCCTGCAACGCGGGCAGCCCCCCCC
>DBBA01000120.1:7963-8230 GCA_002291955.1 Rhodobacteraceae bacterium UBA996
CCCCCCCCTGTTCGGCGGCACACGGCGGGCCGCCCCGGCGCGGCCCGCGCCACAGCCGGCCGCACGTCCGGTCCCCCGCCCCACGCCGACCGACCCCATCGAGGCGCTGATCGCCGACTGGGACGCGATGTCAGGCGAGGCCGAGCGTCCGGCCCGCATGCCCGCCTGGGGCCTGCACCTGCATTCCCCCTTCGCGCCGCCGCGTGCGGCGACGTCGTGGTTCGGCAGCGTGCCGCGCGCGCCCTTGGGCTTCGACTGGCCGCGCGC
>DBBA01000120.1:8575-8763 GCA_002291955.1 Rhodobacteraceae bacterium UBA996
CGCGCGCCCGATGGCCAGCGCCTGCACTTCGTCGCGCAGATCGACCTCGCGGCGCTGACCCCGGTGCCGGGCCTTGGCGGCCCCCCGCCCCGCCTGCCGCGGGCGGGGGCGCTGCTGGTGTTCGTCGGGTTCCGGGATGGGCCATCGGGTGCGTTTGCCACGCGCCTCCTGACCCCGGCCGAGGTCGC
>DBBA01000258.1:0-6753 GCA_002291955.1 Rhodobacteraceae bacterium UBA996
CCAGCGGCACCATCCCCCGCGCGTGCACCATCGCCCAGGCGCGCGGCCGCGCGGGCGCAAGCGGGGGCATCCGCGCCACCTGCCAGAGACTCGGCGCCGCGGCCGCCAGCGTGCCCAGCACGGCAATCGCCATGCCCCCCGCGACCCAACTGCCCCGTAGCGCCAGCGTCCCCTCCACCGACGCGCCATAGAGCGCCCGCAGCGTGCCCGCCACATCGCCGATCAGCAGCGCCGCAATCGCCCAGCCCAGCACCACACCCAAGGCCCCCGCCACCACCGCGATCAGGATCAGTTCCGCGACCATCAGCCCGATCAGCCTCGGCAGCGGCACCCCCAACGCGCGCAGCGTGCGCACCACCGGGCGCCGCGCCTCGAACGCCAGCCCCACGGCGCCGCGCACGATGAACAGCCCCACGGCAAAGGACAAAAGGCCAAATGCCGTCAGGTTCAGGTGGAAACTGTCGGTCAGCGGCGCCGGATCGCCCCCGGCCTCGGGCGGGACAAGCTGCACCCCCGGCACGACCTCGGTCAAGGGCACCGGGCCCGACGCCGCCGCGGGCAGCACCAGATGCGACAGCCGCCCCTCCATCCGCAGGATGCGCTGCGCCACGCCCACATCCATGAACGCGATCCCGGGCGCAGCGGCGTCGGACACCACGACCGGCACCGGCGACCCCGCCAGCCGCGCCGCCGTGTCGGGATGCGCGATGATCTGACCGGGCGGAAGGATGAAGGCCGCAAGGTCGGGCGCATCGCCCTCGCCCCCCACCCCGGGGCCGAAGCCCTCAGGCGCCGTCAACGGCTCGAACCCCACGACGGTCACGCCCGCGCCGCCGATCACCGCCTGCCCCTCGACCACCGGACTGACCGGCCAGCCTGCGCGCCGCAGCGCGCCGAACGCGGCCTCGGGCAGGGTGCCACCGCCCTCCGCCACCACGCGGGACAACCGCGCCTGCCCCAGCGCCTGCGCCGCCGCGGCGTAGCTCGCGCGGGCTTCCGCGTTGATCGCCTGCACGCCCGTCCACAACGCCGTCGCCAGCGCCAGCCCCACGACCAGCGTCACCGCCTGCACCGGCCGGTGCCGCCAGTGCGAAAGAAGCGCCACCAGCACCGCCCGGCTCATGCGACCCTGCCCCGCGACAGGTGCAGGTGCCGCGACAGCCGCCCCGCCACCCGGGGCGAATGCGTGACCATCAACAGCCCCGCCCCGGTTTCCGCTACCAGCGCCAGGAACAGGTCCATCACCGCGTCCGCCGTCGCCTCGTCCAGGTTCCCCGTCGGCTCGTCCGCCAGTACCAGCCGCGGCCGCGCGGCCAGCGCCCGCCCGATGGCCACCCGCTGCTGCTGCCCGCCCGACAACTCCTCGGGGTACTTGCCCAGATGCGCCGCCAACCCCAGCCGCCCGGCCAGATCGGCACACCACGCCGGATCATGCCGCCCGGCCAGCCGCGCCTGGAACGCGATGTTGGCCGCGGCGTCGAGCGAGGGGATCAGGTTGAACTGCTGGAACACCACCGCCAGCCGATCCCGGCGCAGGGCCGCACGAGCAGGTTCCGGCAGACGCGCGATATCCTGCCCCTCGACCTCCACGGTGCCGCGGTCCGCCACCTCCAGCCCCGCCACCAGATGCAGGAGCGTGGACTTGCCCGAGCCTGATTCGCCCGTCAGCGCCAGCGACTCTCCGGCCGCAAGGTCCAGCGACACGCCTTCCAGCACCCGCGCCGGACCATCGGCCCCGGGATAGGTCTTGGTCAGGTCACGGACGGACAGAAGGGGGGCGGTCATCTGCATGGCCGGTCGCATGTAGCACGCGCCCCCGACCTTCAAATGGCGATCCGGCACATGGCGTCAGCGGGTCGCAGGCGGCCTCAGCCCCGCGACCGGTCCACCAGCCGCCACAGGCCCGGGATCACCAGCGCCGCCAGCGCCAGCTTCAGCGCGTCGCCCAGCAGGAAGTTGGTCATGCCCCACTGGACAACCCAGACCATCCCCTTCTCGGCGGCGAACAGGTACGCCATCCACGGCAGCCCCACCGCATAAACGATGGCATTGCCCACCAGCAGCGCGCCAACCATGCCCGGCACCGTCCGCGACCAGCCGCGCTCGGCCAGCGCGCCCACGGCCACCGCCGCCAGAACGAAGCCCACCAGATAGCCCGCCGTCGGCCCGGCCATGTAGGTGAACCCGGCTGCCTCTCCGGTGAACACCGCCACCCCCGCCAGCCCCAGCGCGAGGTACGCGAGCAGCGTCACCCCGCCCATCCGCGCGCCATAGGCCGCCCCGATGGCGAGCACCGCAAACGTCTGCATCGTCACCGGCACCGGCCACATCGGCACCTTGATCTTGGCCGCCACCGCCAGCGCGGCCACGCCCAGCGCCACCAGCACGGCGCGCTTGAACCAGACCTCGGCGCCCGCGCTGGGGCCAAAGGTATCCGCCAGGACCGGCGTGCGGATCGAGGTGCTCATGGGACGCCCTTTCGCGAAACTGTCACGGGACCTTGTGCCGCAGCGCCGCAATCCCCGCAAGACCTCAGGCGGGTCTCAGCGCCGATAGGTGCTGACCGACAGATAATCCTTGCGCGGCCCGCTCACCCGCCACGTTGCCGTCCACAGCGGCCACGCGCCGAAGTCATAGGCCACGCGATAGGTGTCCGGGTCGCACCAGTGGTCGGCTTCGGCCGTGGCCGAGGGATCAAAGGCATGAAACGCCCGCCCGTCGGCAAAGGACACCGCGATCCGCCCGTCCTCGGGCTGCCAGCGGTAGCGCCGTTCGGCCCGCATCGGGGCGGCGCCGGGCAGGACCAGTGTGCCCGCCTCGGCATAGGCGTAGCCGCCCGCATCGGGCACGAACCGCGCGACCCCCTCGAACCGCCCCTGCGGCGTCCCGTCCGGCGCCGCGATATCGCGCGAAAGCCGCCAGTCGCCCGCGAAATCCCCGAACGCGGGCACGCCCCCTGGCACCTCAGTCGGCGGTAAACCCGGCCGCCTTGTGGCTGCCATCGCAATAGGGCTTGTTCGCCGACATTCCGCAGCGGCACAGGAACGCCTGTTGCACCCGGTTCACCGTCCGCCCGGTGCCCGACACGATCTCCAGGTTGCCGGTCACCTTCAAGGGCCCGTCCTTCAGCGGCACCAGATCGACCGGCCCGCCCCGCGCCTCCAGCGCGCTGCTGTCCTTGGTCGCGGGCTCTCCGCTCTCCGTGAACCCCGCGGCCGTATGGCTCCCATCGCAGAACAGCTTGTTCTTCGACGCCCCGCAGCGGCACAGCACCGCCCGCACCCGGCCCAGATCCTCGCCCCTCAGGGTCAGCGGCGCCTCGATCGCCACGGGGCCGTTCTCGCGCACGCGGGCCGTGTTCACCGCAGGCGCGACCTCGGACGAGGCACCATCCACCGCCGTCACCTTGATCGCCCCGGACGGGCAGTTGAACCCGATCCGCATCACCGCCTCCGCCGGCGCCGCATCCGGGTGGATCCACCCCCCAGGCGCATTCGGCACAAACACCGCCGGGTTCCCCAGCACGCACATCCGCGCGTGAATGCACAACTTGCCCTCGAACTCCACCGTCACGTCGCGCCCTTCGACCCGTTCGGCCATCTGCCGTCCTCCGCTGGCATCACGCTGGCTTGCCCGCCACCCTAGCGCAGCCCGCCCATCCCGCAACGCCTTGCACGCGCCCCCCCGCAGGATTAGCACCCCCCGCGACGCCCTTCCCGCACAGGTGCCCCATGATCCCCCGCTATTCCCGGCCCGAGATGGTGGCGATCTGGTCGCCCGAAACCAAGTACCGCATCTGGTTCGAGATCGAGGCCCACGCAGGCGACGCCATGGCCGACCTCGGGGTGATCCCGCGCGAGAATGCGCAAGCCGTCTGGGCCGCGCGGGACGCCACATTCGACATCGCCCGCATCGACGAGATCGAGCGTGTGACGAAGCACGACGTCATCGCCTTCCTGACCCATCTGGCCGAGATCGTGGGCGCCGAACAGGCCCGTTTCGTCCACCAGGGGATGACCAGTTCCGATGTGCTCGACACCACCCTGTCGGTGCAACTGACCCGCGCCGCCGACCTGCTCATCGCCGACCTCGACGCGCTGCTGGCGGCGCTGAAGGCGCGGGCCATGGAACACAAGCTGACCCCCCGCATCGGCCGCAGCCACGGCATCCACGCCGAACCGGTCACCCTCGGCCTGACCTTCGCCCGCTTCCACGCCGAAATGGCCCGCAACCGCCAGCGCCTTGTCCACGCCCGCGCCGACATCGCCACGGGTGCGATTTCCGGCGCCGTCGGCACCTTCGCCAACGTGGACCCGTCCGTCGAGGCGCATGTCTGCGCGCAGATGGGCCTGACCCCCGAACCGATCTCGACCCAGGTCATCCCCCGTGACCGCCACGCGATGTTCTTCGCGACCCTCGGCGTCATCGCCAGTTCCATCGAGAACATCGCGACCGAGATCCGCCACATGCAGCGGACCGAGGTGCTTGAGGCCGAGGAATGGTTCAGCCCGGGGCAAAAGGGGTCCTCCGCCATGCCCCACAAGCGCAACCCGGTGCTGTCCGAAAACCTGACCGGGCTTGCACGGATCGTGCGCGGGATGGTCGTGCCCGCGCTGGAGAACGTCGCGCTCTGGCACGAACGCGACATCAGCCATTCCAGCGTGGAACGGATGATCGCGCCCGACGCCACCATCACCCTCGACTTCGCGCTTGCGCGCCTGACCGGGCTCATCGAGAAACTCGTGGTCTACCCCGACCGGCTCGCCGCGAACCTCGACCGGCTCAAGGGCCTCGTCCACTCCCAGCGCATCCTTCTGGCGCTCACGCAAAAGGGCCTCTCGCGCGAGGATGCCTATGCGGCGGTCCAGCGCAACGCGATGAAGGTCTGGGAACAGGGCGCCGACTTCCGCACCGAACTCAGCGCCGACCCCCAGGTGCGCGCCGCCCTGTCGGAACCCGAGATCGCCGCGCTTTTCGACATCGCGCACCACCTGCGCCATGTGGACACCATCTTTGCGCGGGTTTTCACGAATTCCTGATCGCGGGCGTTTGACGCAACAACCTTGCGTGTTACCCTTGCGGCACCGTGCAACAGGGAGACGCCCATGACGATCCGTACCGCCATTGTCGCCGCCGTTCTGGCACTTTCGCCGCTCGCCGCCGCAGCCCAGTGCAGCGACTCCTACATCGACACCACCGCCATGTCCTGCGTGCAGGGCACCGTGTGGGATGCCGACACCCGCACCTGCGTGCCGCAGACCAACAGCTGACGCCAACGCACATCCGCGTGAGACCGGGCCCGGCCAACCCTTCGGCCGGGTCCTTTCGTTACACGGCCCGGCCACACTGCACGCCATGATTCGCCTTGCCGCCCTCCTCGCCCTCCTCGCCACGCCCGCCGCCGCCGTCACCCGGCCCGACGACGGGCCGCCCCAGCCCTCGCCCACCACCTTCACCTGCCCGCCCGGCACCGTCTGGGACCATGACGAAGGCACCTGCGTCGGCCCGCAGGACGCGCGCCTGACAGACGACGACCGCTATGGCGCCGCCCGCGAACTGGCCTATGCCGGACGCTACCCCGAAGCCCGCGCCGCGCTCGACGCGATGGGCGAAGGCGACACGTCGCGCGTCCTGACCTATCGCGGCTTCCTCGCGCGCAAGGCAGGCGATCTGGCGGCAGCCGAGCACTGGTATGCCCTCGCGCTGGACGCCGATCCGGGCAACCTTCTGGCCCGCAGCTACCGCGGCATGGGCCTGCTTCTTTCGGGCGACCGCATGCGCGCCGCGGCCGAGCTTCAGGCGATCCGCACCCTCGGCGGCAGGGGCACCTGGGCCGAACAGGCACTGGCGACCGCGCTTGAGGGCGGTCCCGTCGCCGACTACTGACGCCGCTGATCCACGGGCACCACACCGCCCGTTAACCCGCGCCGTGCCAGAACGCATCCGGACCAAGACCCCGAAACAGACGGCGGTGCGATGGACGGCGACCTGGCAGCCTGGAACGACAGCGGCGACAGCTTCGGCAGCTTCGGCGGCGGGGTGGGCGACTATGGCACACCGGTCCCGCGCACGCTGTCCAAGCGCCAGAAGGCCGCGGTCATCGTCCGCCTCCTGCTGGCCGAAGGGGTGCCCCTGTCGCTTGTCGGCCTGCCCGACAGCCTGCAGGTCGACCTTGCCCAGGAAATCTCGGCCCTCCGCTTTGTCGACCGGGTGACGCTCAAGGCCGTGATCGACGAATTCGTGCAGGAACTGGACGCGATCGGCCTGACTTTCCCCGAGGATATGGCCGGCGCGCTCGCCATCCTCGACGGCACGATCAGCCCCGCCACCGCCAGCCGCCTGCGCAAGCAGCTGGGCCTTGCCCCCAACACCGACCCCTGGCCGCGCCTGTCCGACCTCGACACCGACAAGCTGCTGCCGGTGTTCGAACGCGAAAGCGTGCAGGTCTGCGCGGTCCTCATCTCGAAGCTCAAGGTGCAGAAGGCGGCCGAGATCCTGGGCCGCCTGCCGGGCCCCCGCGCCCGCGCCATCACCTATGCCGTCAGCCAGACCGGCGCGATCAAGCCGACGACGGTGCAGAAGATCGGCGTCGCCGTGGCCGAACAGCTGGAAGCGCAGCCGCTGCGCGCCTTCGACACCGGCCCCGTGCAGCGCGTGGGCGCGATCCTGAACACCTCGCCCTCCGCCACGCGCGACGACATGCTCGCGGGCCTGGATGAGGTCGACAAGGGCTTTGCCGACGCGGTGCGCAAG
>DBBA01000258.1:7084-7371 GCA_002291955.1 Rhodobacteraceae bacterium UBA996
TGCGCAAGGCGATCTTCACCTTCGCCAACATCCCCGCCCGCATCCCGCCGCGCGACGTGCCCAAGATCATCAAGGCGGTGGACGGCAAGGCGATGACGACCGCGCTGGCCGCGGCCCTGGCGCGCGATCCCAAGACCGCCGAATTCCTGCTGGCCAACATGTCCCAGCGCCTGGCGCAGCAGATGCGCGAGGATGCGCAGGCCCTGGGATCCGTCAAGGATGCCGCGGCCGAGGAAGCCTTCAGCGCCGTCGTCGCCGCCATCCGCGAGATGGAAGCCGCCGCCGAG
>DBBA01000258.1:7701-7830 GCA_002291955.1 Rhodobacteraceae bacterium UBA996
CGAGATGGAAGCCGCCGCCGAGATCACGTTCCTGTCCGAGGAGGAGGAATAGCGCGCCCGGGAACCGGGAGCGGCACCGCGGGGACAGGCGGCGCGGTGCCCCCCCTCCGGCTCGCCGCCGCGCCACGC
>DBBA01000258.1:8165-8493 GCA_002291955.1 Rhodobacteraceae bacterium UBA996
CGCCACGCCCCCGCCGCGCCGGGGAATGCACCCCGTGCGCGCCAGCGGCACATGCCCTGGCCGCGCCAACCAGCACCGCAGGGCGTCATCAAGACGTGTCCCGGCCACCCGTAACCCGCCCGTCGCAGCGGCCATCTCGCCCATCGTCACAGGCACGGGCCCTGGGCCCCTTCGTGGCCGCCCGTCCCCGGCGATCCGGGATCGCGGGCGACCGCGCGTCGCGCATCGCAGGACCACCGGGCAAGGACAGGCTCGCCACGCGGACGTGCCCGAACCGCATCCCCGAAGCGCATCCCCGCAGCCCATCCCCGCCGCCCCACCCTTCGCC
>DBBA01000067.1 GCA_002291955.1 Rhodobacteraceae bacterium UBA996
GGGGGGGGTGGACCCGCCGCGCCACCTGGACCTCGGCGGCGGCTCCGGGCGCGTGGCCCGGCACGCGGCGATGGAGGAGGGGCTGGAGGTCTGGCTCTGCGACGTGGACGGCCGCGCGATCGAGTGGGTGGACCAGCACTTCGCCCGCCCCGTGCGGGCCTTCCGCAACCGGCCCGAGCCGCACCTGCCCCTGCCGGACGGCTATTGCGATCTCGTTTCCGCCTTCTCGGTGTTTCAACATCTCGATGGCGACGAACGCCAATGGCTACTTGAGCTGCTGCGCGTGACGCGGCCCGGCGGGCGCGTCGCCATCAGCGTCAACGACGAGCATGTGTGGGGCTTGCTGGCCAACCCCGATTGGCACTGGCTGCGCGACGCCTTCGCGGGTGCGGACGGTGCCTGCGCCGAGCGGCTCGCCGCGCTCGTGGAGGATCCCCTGCCCGGCGAGCGGTTCGTTTGGCGGGCGCCGGACGGCGGGTCGGGTTATCTCCGCGTCTTCACGCACTCGGCCCATGTTCAGCGGCACTGGGGGCGCTTCGCCGAGATCGAGGAATACCGCGTGGGCGGCCTGAACTACCAGTCGCTGGTTGTGCTGCGCAAAGCCAGTTGAGGCGGCATGCGCGCCGGCGGCCACGGGACGCGTGGGCCGCCGAGGCGTCAGTCCTGCCCCCAGTCGTAGCAATGGCTCAGCGGGCGCTTGATGATCCACACCGGATCTTGCGTGCCGTGCCAGCCCTTTTCCTGGTAGCAAAGCAGGTGTGCGTCGTCGCGCGCCTCAATCACCTCCCGTATCCAGCGCATGTCCACGAAGGTCATGCCGTAGCCGACGTTGCCCGGGTAGTCCGCGTAGCCAAAGCCGGTTTCGCGCCGCCGACCCTCGATGGCGGCGTAGCGTTCGTCGGAAATCGTCTTGAACGAGTTCTTGTGGGCCCATTCCATGCCGCGGGAGCAGACCGTGATTCCGGCGAGCCCACCCGGCGCCAGGCAATCAACGAGGCGCCGGAACAGGGCGCGGCACGCGGCCTCGGGCAGGTGGGTGGCGAGGCTTCCGCACCAGACCAGATCAAGGTCGGAGGGCAGTTCGACCGCGTCGAGATCGGGCTGGGACAGCACCGGGATGGCCCCGAAGCGCTCGGCGCAAAAGGCGATGCCGCCGCGGTTGATGTCGCCGGCGAAGATATCGGCGCTTGGGAACGCGGCCCGGAAAAAGCGGGTCACCCGGCCGTGGCCCGACGGGAAGTCGAGCACGCGGCGCGGCGCGGGCGCGTCGGCCAGGAGCAGCGCGTTGACGCAGGACCGCAAAGCCGAACGGCCGCCATACATGTAGTGCGCGCGCGCCCACCGCGCGCCCTCGCCCTTGTGGCTGCCGCCGTTGAGGAGGCCGTTCCACATCTCGTCCTCGACGTGGATCGCGGGGTCGTGCGTGCGGTAGGCCGCGTCCATCGCGGCGAGGAGCCGATGCCGCCGCGCCAGGGCGCCGTCCACCCAATCGGCCGTGGGCGAAACGAAGGGGTACTCGGAGTCCGGGACGAGTGTCATGCCGCGTTCCTGCCGTCGTCGGTGGTGGTGCCGTTTCGGCCCTTTCGCTCGCAGCTTTTGCGGCCGCGGTCGCGGATCCGCAACTCCCCGTCTGGCCGGCCCGGTCCGCGCGCCGCGGCTCAGAACCAGCGGCGCGGGATCAGCCCGTTCGCGTAGGCCTCGCGCTCCAGCGCCTCGCGGAAGTCGGGGTGCGCGATGGAGATCATGGCCTTCGCCCGCTCCGCCACCGACTTGCCCTTGAGGCACACCATCCCGAACTCGGTCGCCACGTGCATCACGTCCGTGCGCGGGACGGTGACGACCGTGCCGGGCGGCAGCTCCACCACCACGCGGCTCTTCCGCTCGCCGCGCTTGTCGTAGGTGGAGGGCATGCAAAGGATCGCCCGTCCGCCCTCCGACTCGTAGGCCGCGCGCACGAAGCCGAGCTGCCCGCCCGTGCCGCTGAAGTGCCGGTGGCCCGAGGACTCGGACGCGGCCTGCCCCTGGAGGTCCATCTGCCCCGTGCTGTTCACCGCCACCACGTGGCGGTTGCGCGCGACGAGGCGCGGCAGATTCGTGTAGTCCACCGCCCGCGAGGAGAAGGCCGGGTTGCGGTCGAGGTAGTCGTACAGCCCGCGCGAGCCCATCGCGAAGGCGTACACGGCCAGCCCCGGGTCCACCTGCTTGCGCGCCCCCGTGGCGACGCCTGCGCGCACGAGGTCGGCGAGCCCGTCCACCATCATCTCCGTCCCGATGCCGAGGTCGCGCACGCCCGAGGAGAGGAGCGCGCGGCACACCGCGCCGGGCAGCCCGCCGATGCCGATCTGGAGGCAGTCGCCGTCGCGGATCTCGGCGGCGACGAGGCGCGCGATGGCCATGTCCGTCTCGGTCGCCTCGGCGGCGGGGAGTTCGGCGGGGGGCCTGCCGTCGCCGTCGAGGACATAGTCCAGCTCGCTCTCGTGGATCGCGTTGCCCTCGCCGCCGTGGCACCAGGGCAGGCCGGGATTGACCTCGACGATGGCGATCCGCGCCCGCTCCAGCATCGCCTTGTGGTAGGTGGCGGCGGTGGAGAAGTTGTAGAACCCGTCCGCGTCGCGCGGGCAGACCTGGACGACGCCGATGTCCACGCGCTCGACGAAGCGGCGGTAGAGATCGGGGGCCTCGCCGAAGTTGAAGGGGAGGTAGTTGCACAGCCCCGCATCGTGCTGGCGGCGGTCGTAGCCGCCGAAGTGCCAGTTGGCCGTCAGGATGTGCTCGCCCGTAGGGTCGGCGGCGTGATGCGCGCGGGGGCGCAGCGTGATGCAGTTGCGGATCTTTACCCCGCGCAGTTCGCGCGCGCGGGCGCCCAGCGCCGCGTCGAAGGCGTCCGGCTGGCCCGCGCCGAAGCCGTAGTCGAGCCACATGCCGTCCTGGACGAGGGCTGCGGCCTGTTCGGCGGTGATCCGCTGCGGGCGGGACGTGCCGGGCGACAAGCGGGCGGACATGGGCGTTTCCTCCGGTTTTCTGGGCCGCGATTGCTACACCGGAAGCGGCGCGAACGCGCGCGCTTTTTCCCGCGCCGGGCGCGGCGCCTTCATCCCAGCCTACGCCGCGCCGCCCAGACCGCGCCCACCGCCACCGCCACCCCCGCGACCACGTCCACCAGGTAGTGCCAGCCCTCCGTCGGCGTGGAAAGGATCATCAGCCCGTTGAGCACCCAGGCGAGGAAGGCGAGCGGCGTGCCGCGCGCGGCGTGGATCAGCGCCACCGCGGTCACCGTGTGGTAGGAGGGGAAGGTGACGATGCCCTGGAGGTTGCCGAGGTCGAGCGCGCCCAGCGTGCCCCCGCGAAGCGCCCGCTGCGCGTCGAGGTAATGCGCGGGAGTCTCGTCGCCGAAAAACACCGCCGCGCCCTCGGCCGGGAGCGCCGCCGAAATGGCCACGGTGACGGCGAGCGACAGCCCCATCACCGCCAGGAACTCGTCGGCCCGCGCGCGCATGCCGGCGAGCGGCAGCAGCACCAGCGCCGCGGCGATTTGCAAGGACATCGAGGTGTAGGCGATGCGCAGCGTGTCGCGCAGCCCGGGCCGCGCCTCGACCCACGCCGCCCAGTCGGGCCAGTGGAAGCCGAACAGCGCCGCGTCCCACGCCGCGAGCCGCGCGTCGGCGAGCGGCGCGCCAGCGCGGAAGGCGAGGTAGGAGAGCAGACTGCCGGCGGTCGCCATGGCGGTGAAGAGCGCGACGCCGGCGGCGAGGTCGGCGGCCCGTTCGCCGCCGCGCAGCCGGCGGTAGAGCAGCAGGTTCAGCGCGAGGACGGCGAGGGTCAGCAGCAGATCGGGCAGGCCGCGCACGGGCAGGCCGTTCGCCCAGGACCAGACGAACACAGTCCCGGCCGCGGCGCAGGACGCGCCGGCGGCGATCAGGCCGGCGCGGGCGCGGGCGGGCAGGCGGGTCCGGGCTTCGGTCATCGGGCCGCAACATCTCCTTGCCGCCGCGCTTGGGCTAGGGCATGGCTGCGCGGGTTGTTGGAGATCGGCGAAAGACATGGGCTGGCTTCGCCTTCTGGTCGCCGCGCCGGCGAACCTCTTGGCTGTCGCCCTGCTCTACGGCGCGGCGGCCGGCGTGTCGCCGAGCGTGTCCGCCGTCGGGGCGGCGGTGGCGCAAACCGCGGTGTCGGCCGTGAGCGGTGCCGTGTCGGCCTTGCCCGCTCCGATCGCGAGCGCTTTCACCTCGGTCGTCAGCCAAGTGTCGAACGCGCTGACCTCCGCCGCGTCGACCGTGGTGTCTGCGAGCGGTGCGGTCCCGTACCGCCCGCCCTTCAGCGTGCCGTCTGGCCCGTTCCCGAACCCGAGTGTGTCGGCGGGTCCCGGCCCCCGGCCGCCGTTCAGCGTGCCGTCGGGCCCCTTCTCGAACCCGAGCCTGTCGGCGGCGCCCGGCCCGCGCCCGCCGCTGAGCGGCCCCGGAAGCAACCCGCTGCCCCCGGCGTTCAGCCTTCCCAGCGCCCCAATGTTTCCCCCGGGCACCTCGTTCAGCCTCCCCTCGCTGAGCGTCGGCCCCGACCCGGGCAACGTGCCGGTGCCGGGGCCGAGCGCTCTGGCCCTGCTGGTGAGCGCGTTGGCGGCGCTGAGCTTTGCGTGGATGCGGCTGCGCGGGCCGCGTTGAGCGCCGCCGCCGCCGTGTCCTGACAGGCCGCGGCGCGCGTGCTAGCGCGCCGCCCGACCATGGACATCTTCGCCCACCTGCGAGCGCGGGCCGTCGCCGCGCTCGCCGAGCTTCTCCCCGACCTCCCGCCCGAGACCTTCGCGCGCGTCGCGGTCGAGCCGCCGCGCGAGGCGGCGCATGGCGACATGGCGACCAACGCGGCGATGGTGGTGGCGAAGGCGGCGAAGCTGCCGCCGCCCAAGCTCGCGGCGCAACTCGCCGAAAGGCTCGCCGCCCTGCCGGAGGTGGCGGACGCCGCGCCCGCAGGCCCCGGCTTCGTCAACCTCCGCCTGCGCGACGACTTCGTCCGCGCCCAGGTGGCGGAGGTCTTGCGCGCGGGCGAGGCCTATGGCGACGGGGCGGCGAAGCCGGGCTCGGTGAACGTGGAGTACGTCTCGGCCAACCCGACGGGGCCGATGCACGTGGGCCATTGCCGGGGCGCGGTGGTGGGCGACGCGCTCGCCAACCTGCTCGCCAAGGCGGGGCACCGGGTGACGAAGGAGTACTACATCAACGACGCGGGGGCGCAGGTGCAGGCGCTCGCCTACGCGGCGTATTGGCGGTACCTCCAGGCGCTCGGCACGACGATGACGGAGGAGGAGTACGCGCAGCTCGTCCCCGGCGGCTTGCAGTACCGGGGCGAGTACCTCGTGCCCGTGGGCGCGGCGCTGAAGGAGGCGCGCGGCGACGCGCTGGCCGAGTGCGACAACGAACACGTGTACGGCATGGCGGGCCCCGACCGGTGGCTGCGCGAGGTGCGCGAATTCACCGTCGCCGCGATGATGCGCGAGATCCGCGATGACCTCGCGGCCCTCGGCGTCGCGCAGGATGTCTTTGTCTCCGAAGCGGAGCGCGTCGCGGCGGGCGACCTCGACCGCGCCGAGAAACTGCTGGACGAGCGCGGCCTCATCTACCGCGGCGTGCTGGAGCCGCCCAAGGGCAAGACGCCCGAGGATTGGGAGCCGCGCGAGCAAACCCTCTTCCGCGCCACGCAATTCGGCGACGACACCGACCGCCCGCTGCGTAAGAGCGACGGCAGCGGCACCTACTTCGCCAACGACATCGCCAACCACCTGCACAAGCTCGACCGGGGCTTCACCGAGCTCGTCCACGTCTGGGGCGCGGACCACGGCGGCTACGTCAAGCGCATGAAGGCCGCCGTCGCCGCGCTGAGCGACAACCGGGTGCCGCTCGACGTGGTGCTCGCGCAGATCGTCCACGTGCTGAAGGACGGCGAGCCGGTGCGGATGAGCAAGCGCGCGGGCACCTACGTCACGCTGCGCGACCTGATCGACGAGGTGGGCAAGGACGCGGTGCGCTTCACCATGCTGACGCGCAAGGCCGACGCGCAGATGGAGTTCGACCTCGGCCTCGTCGTGCAGCAGAGCCGCGACAACCCGGT
>DBBA01000402.1:0-810 GCA_002291955.1 Rhodobacteraceae bacterium UBA996
GCCACCTCGTCCTCGCGCAGGCCGGTCACCTGCCGGAACCCCAGCCGCAGGGCCAGCCGTCCTTCGCCCGCGGGTTCCATCCGGTTGTCCCAGCGGCTTTCGTTGATGCAGACCGGGCGCACCTCGACCCCGTGCTCGCGCGCGTCCCGCACGATCTGCGCGGGCGCATAGAACCCCATCGGCTGCGCATTCAGCAGGGCACAGGCAAAGATGCCCGGATGGTGCCGCTTCAGCCAGGCCGACGCATAGACCAGAAGCGCGAAACTCGCCGCGTGCGATTCGGGGAAGCCGTAACTGCCGAACCCCTCGATCTGGGCAAAGCACCGTTCGGCGAAATCCCTCTCGTACCCCTTGGCCGCCATGCCGCGCAGGAACCGGTCGCGGAATTCCGTCACGTTGCCGTGCTTCTTGAACGTCGCCAGCGCCCGGCGCAGACGGTCCGCCTCCTCGGGCGAAAACCCCGCCCCCACGATGGCGATCTGCATCGCCTGTTCCTGGAACAGCGGCACGCCCAGCGTCTTGCCCAGCACCCGACCGAGCTCATCTGACGGGAAGCTCACCGCCTCCTCGCCGTTGCGCCGCCGCAGGTACGGGTGGACCATGTCGCCCTGGATCGGCCCGGGGCGGATGATCGCCACCTGGATCACAAGGTCATAGAACCGGCGCGGCCGCATCCGCGGCAGGAAGTTCATCTGCGCCCGGCTTTCCACCTGGAAAACACCCAAGGAGTCCGCCCGGCACAGCATGTCATAGGTCGGCCCGTCGTCGGGCGGCAGGGTCGCCAGCGTATGGGTCTGCCGGTGGTGCAGC
>DBBA01000402.1:1221-2609 GCA_002291955.1 Rhodobacteraceae bacterium UBA996
CCCAGCGTGTCGATGTCGTCCTTGTCCCAGGGGATGACCGTCCGCCCCTCCATCGTGGCATTCTCCACCGGGCAAAGCTCGTCCAGCCGCCCCTCGGTGATGACGAACCCGCCCACATGCTGCGACAGATGCCGCGGAAAGCCCTGGATTTCCCGGATCAGCGCCAGCGCCTGCCGCAGCCGGGGATCGGTCGGGTCGAGCCCGATCTCGCGCAAGCGGTGATCCTCGAGCCCGCTCGTGGCATGGAACCCCCACAGCTGCGACGACATCGCGGCCAGCGTATCCTCGGTCAGGCCCAGCGCGCGGCCGACCTCGCGGATCGCCCGCTTGCCGCGATAGTGGATGACCGTCGCGCACAGGCCCGCGCGGTGCCGCCCGTAGCGGTCGTAGATGTGCTGGATCACCTCCTCGCGCCGCTCGTGCTCGAAATCGACGTCGATGTCGGGGGGTTCGTTCCGCGCCTCGGACACGAAGCGCTCGAACACCATCGTCCCGATCTCGGGGGAAACCGACGTCACCCCCAGCGCATAGCAGACGACGGAATTCGCCGCCGACCCCCGCCCCTGGCACAGGATGCCGCGCGACCGGGCGAACGCCACCACGTCGTGCACCGTCAGGAAATAGGGCTCGTAGCGCAGCTTGCCGGTCAGCGTCAGCTCGTGGTCGGCCATCGCCTGCACCCGCGCGGGCACCCCGCCCGGATAGCGCCAGGCCAGCCCCTCGGCCGTCAGCCGCGCCAGCCGGTCACCCGGCGCCTCGCCGCCCACCACCTCGGACGGGTATTCATAGCGCAACTGATCGAGCGAGAAGGTGCAGCGCGCCGCCACCGCAAGGGTCTGTTCCAGCGCCCCGGGCCAGTTCGCGAACAACCGCGCCATCTCTCCTGGTGCGCGCAACCGCGTCTCGGCATTGGCCAGCGCGGCCCGCCCCAGCCGGTCCACCGGCACACCGGTCCGGATCGCCGTCAGCACATCGGCCAGCCGCCGGCGTGACGCGCGGTGCATCATCGGCGCCGCGGACGCCACCGCAGGCACCCCCAGCCGATCCGCCAGCGCCGCCACCCGGGCAAACCGCCGCGCATCCTGCCCATCGTAACGCGGCGCCATCACCACCGACACCTGCCCCGGGAACGCCGCCACCACACGCGCCGCCTGCGCCACCCAACCCTCGCCGCGCTGGGGCAAGAGCAGCAGTTCGATCCCCGCGCCCCACGCCAGCAGATCCTCCAATCCCAGCGAACAAGACCCTTTCTCGGCCCGAAGCCGCCCCGCCGACAGCATCCGGCACAGCCGCCCCCAGGCCGCCCGGTCCCGCGGCAGGGCCACGGCCGAAAACCCGTCCTCCAGCACCAGCCGTGCCCCGGGGATCAGCTGCGGCACATGGCGCAC
>DBBA01000403.1:0-2396 GCA_002291955.1 Rhodobacteraceae bacterium UBA996
CGTCGAAGCGCACGGTGCCGGACGTGGGTTCCTCGAGCCGCAGAAGCGTCCGCCCCACGGTCGTCTTGCCCGACCCGCTCTCGCCCACCAGCCCCACGACCTCGCCCCTGGCGACATCGAAGCTGAGGCCGTTCACCGCGCGCACCTGGTTCACGACGCGGTTCAGGATGCCGCCCCGGATCGGGAAGAACTTGGTCAGGCTGTCCACCTGCAACAGGGCGCGGGTGGCGGCCTCTGGGCGTGTCAGCGTGGCGGTCGCGGTCATGCGGGCACCCCGTCCATCAGGTAAAGCTCGGATGCGCGGATGCAACGCGCCGCGTGGTCCGGCGCCACGGCGGCAAGCGCGGGTTCCGCCGCGCGGCAGGCGGGCAGGGCATGGGCGCAACGGGGCGCGAAGCGGCACCCCGGCGGCAGGTTCCCCAGCGACGGCACCTGCCCGGGGATCGTCGCCAGCCGCACCTTGTTCTCGGACGCGCCGAGCCGCGGGATCGACCCCATCAGCCCGGCGGTATAGGGCATCCGCGGCCGGGCAAAGATGTCGGCCACCGGCCCCGTCTCGACCGCCTGCGCGGCATACATCACCAGCACGCGGTCCGCGACCTCGGCCACCACGCCCAGATCGTGCGTGATGAAGATGATCGCCATCCCCATCTGGCGCTGCAGGTCCTTCATCAGGTCGAGGATCTGCGCCTGGATCGTCACATCCAGCGCGGTGGTCGGTTCATCTGCAATCAAGAGTGCCGGACGGCAGGACAGCGCCATGGCGATCATCGCGCGCTGCCGCATCCCTCCCGACATCTGGTGCGGATAGTTCGACGCGCGCTTCTTCGGCTCGGGAATGCCCACCAGCGCCAGCATCTCGATGGCGCGTTCCCAGCCCTTGGCCCGGCTGACGCCTTCATGGCGGATCACCACCTCGGCAATCTGGTCGCCGATGGTGTGGACGGGGTTCAGCGACGTCATCGGTTCCTGGAAGATCATCCCGATCTCGCGCCCGCGCACGGCCCGCATGTCGCGCTCGGGCAGGGTCGCCAGATCGCGGCCCCGGAACAGGATCTGCCCCCCCGTGATCCGCCCCGTGGCCGCGGGCAGAAGCCGCATGATCGACAGCGAGGTCACCGACTTGCCCGACCCCGATTCCCCCACGATCGCCAAGGTCTCGCCCGGGTGGACGTCGAAACTCACGCCATCCACCGCGCGCAACTGCACCTTGTTGCCGAGCAGGAACGTCGTCTGCAGGTCGCGGACGGACAGCAGGGGTTCGGTCATGGCCGGGCCTCCGGGGTGACATAGTGGCCCGTGCCAGGCGGGGCGGTGACGGTGGCGCCGTCCCAGGTGGTGGTGCCGCGCAGGATCGTGCGGACAATCCGCCCGCGATAGCGCGCGCCATGGGTCAGGCGGCTGATCGCGCGGGCGTTGGTCAGCAGCGTCCCCTCGGTGATGTGCGTCTCGGCCCCCAGGGCGACAATCATCATGTCGGCATCCGCCCCCGCAGCAAGCTGCCCCTTGCGCGGCAGGGCAAAGCGGGCTGCCGCATTGGCCGAGACCAGCGCGGATGCCTGCGCGATGGGCAGCCTGCCTGCGGCGACCGCATCCAGCATCACGGGCACCAGCGTTTCCAGCCCCGGATGACCGGGGGGGCCTGCAGGAAATCGCCCTCACGCGCGGCCTTTTCCTCGGGGGCAAAGGCCGCGTGGTCGGTGGTCACATGGCTGAGCGTCCCGTCGGCCAACGCATCCCACAGGGCGGCACGGTCGGCGGCCCCCCGGATCGGCGGGTTGATCCGGGCGCAGACACCCGCGCGGGCCACGTCATCCTCGGTGAAGGACAGATAGTGCGGGCAGGTCTCGGCGGAAAAGTCCGACGACCCCCGGAAGCGCCGAAGAACGTCCACCGTCAGGCGCGACGTCACATGCGCGATGTGCAGCCGCGCGCCCGCCACCATGTTCATGGTCAGAAGCGACGCCACCGCCGCCGCCTCGGCCTCGGGCGGGCGGGCGGCACCGTGGGTGCGGGCGTCCGACGGATCGAGATAGGTCGCCCGCCGCGTGGCCGCAGCCACCATCGCCTCGTCCTCGGCATGGACGAACACGATCAGCCCGGTGCGCGCTGCCAGCCGCAGCACGGTCATCTGCGCATCCGCGTCGGGCCAGGCGAGGCCCGCGAACTCGCGCTCCCGGTTCGGCGGGGCGGCGGTGGTGAAGATCTTCAGCGCGATCACGCCTGCATCGCGCAAGCCACGGAAGGCCTCTTCGGTCAGGTCCACCGGCGCCGCGAACAGTGCGAAATCGGTCAGCGCGCGCGGCGCGAAGTGGTCGCGGCGCAGCGCCACCCGGTCAGGCGCATTGCAGCAGGGGTCGGTGATCGGCATCTCGAACAGCGTCGTGATCCCGCCC
>DBBA01000403.1:2794-6969 GCA_002291955.1 Rhodobacteraceae bacterium UBA996
GGGCTGCGGATGTGGCAGTGGATGTCGATGGCGCCGGGCAGGACATGGGCCCCCGTGGCATCGACCGTCTCCTGCGCCTGCGGCTCCGCATCGGGTGGCAGGACCGCCACGATCCGGCCCCCCGCGACGGCGACGGTGCCGGGCCGCAGCCCGTCGGGCGTCAGGACCACGCCGCCCCGTATGGCCAGATCAAGGCTCACTTCAGCCCCAGTTCCGCCAGCGCCTCGGCCACGCCATCGAGATGGGTCAGGTGCATCGCTGCATAGTTCGGCGCCAGCACGATCCCGTCGCCCCCCGAACGATAGGCCGACATGACCGACCGGTAGGCGATGTCTTTCGTCATCTTCGCGGTATCGGGCCGCGACCGGGGCGCATCGACGCCGATCCCCATGTAGACCTTGGCCCGGCCTTCCACGCCGCGCACCGCATCCGCGCACTGGCCCGCCACATAGGTGTCGGGGTCCATCCCCGCGCCGACCAGCTGTTCCCAGGGCGCCTCGTTCAGGCCAAGGATGCGGAACAGCCCGCGCGTCGCCTCGTCGGGGGCGAAGTCGCGCAGGATCGTCTTGCGGAAGAAGCCCAGTTCCTTGGCCCAGACCTCGCCCGCCTGGTGCTGGTAGGTGATGGGCTTCACGAAATCGGCGTAGTTCGTCTGCTCCGCCCAAGGCCACTGGGCCCGGCGAATGAGATTAAAATGGTTCCTATTCCAGACGTTGAGGCCGAACGGCAGCTTCGGCTTGCACCACTTCACAAGGCCATACAGCTCGCGATCCAGGTCCTTGTTCCGTTCCAGCCAAAACTTCTCCCACACCAGGAACTCGGGGTTGGCCAGCAGCGTCCGCAGGAAGGTGATGAAGGCCCCATCGGCGAAATCCTTGCCCCCTGCGGCCTCCTGCATGAAGTCGTACATGGCAAGGCACGCCCGGCGGCACCCCTCCACGTCGATGCCCCGCGCCTGCGCCTCGGCCCGTGCGGGGGCCGAGAAATCGCCGGGACAGCCGCCCTGGATCAGCGTGTCGAGCGGCGAGTTCCGCTCGTTGCACCACATCAGCCCGTCGATGTCGTGGTTGCGCACCTGATCCTCGATCATCGAGTGGATCCAGGTCCGGTAGCCCGGGTTCGACGTGCTCGGTTCCCCCGACAGCCGCCCCAGCGCGTCCACCTCCATCGCCTGCGGCAGGGTGGGGATCTCCACCGCCGCGGCCGACCCGTGGCCCGCGTACTTGAAGAACGGCTCCATCAGTTCGACGTAGACCTTCATCCCCCGGGCATGCGCGGCCGGGACCACCATCCTCAGGATGTCCTTGCCCGCGAATTCCGGATCGCGCGACCGGTAGTCGGCCATGAACGTGCCCGCGTAGAACTGCGGATCGGGGTCGAAATAGGCGCCGCCCCGCATCTGGTAGGGTTCGGGCACCCCGTGATCCGGCCAGCCGTCCAGTTGCCAGGAAATCGACCGCCCGGATTTCAGCCCCAGCCAGGACACCGTGCCGAGCATCAGGACATTGACGCCCACGCGGTGCTGGAGCGTGTCCAGAACCGCCTCGACCCCCTCATCGACAAAGGAAATCGGGCTGATCTGGATGCCCGCGAACTTGGCCGACGGATCGGGACGGTTCACGGCCGCACCCCGCGGGTGAAGCCCCGGATCCGGTCCATCGCGACCTTGATCCGCTCCAGCGGCTGCAAATAGCTGATCCGGATGTAGTCCGTGCTGTCATCCCCGAACATCGTCCCGGGGAACACCATCACGCCGGTCTCCTTCAGCAGCCGTTCGCAGAACAGCGGCGCGGGCAGGCCGGAATAGGCGACATTGGTATAGATGTAGAACGCGCCCCCGGGGTGACCAAAGGTGAACCCGGCATCGGTCAGCGCGGGCATCAGCCACGCACGGCGTTCGGCGTATTCGGCCAGCATCGCGTGCAGCGCGTCCTGCGGGCCGGTCAGCGCGGCCAGCGCGGCATGCTGGCTGACCGTGCAGGTGTTGATCGACAGCGTGTGCCGGGGTTCCGTCACCTTTTCCACGAAATCCAGCGGCGCCGCCAGATACCCCACCCGCCAGCCGGTCATCGCATAGGTCTTGGAGAATCCGTTCAGCGTGATCGTGCGTTCCTTCATCCCCGGCAGGGTGGCGATGGAAAGATGCTCGTTCGGCGCATAGAGCATCTTGGCATAGATCTCGTCCGCGATGATGAGCAGGTCATGCTTGATCGCGAGGTCGGCGATCTGCCGGATCACCGCGGGCGGCGTCACCGCGCCCGTGGGGTTGTTGGGCGACACCAGCACGAACACCTTGGTGCGCCGCGTGATGCGCTTGCGGATCTCGGCCGGGTCCAGCGCGAAATCCTTCGCCTCGAACGTGGGCACCGGCACTGGCACGCCGCCGCACAGGCGCACCGCCGTGTCATAGGTGGTGAACCGGGGCGAGGTGATCAGCACCTCGTCCCCCGCCTCGACCAGCGCCAGCATCGCCAGCATGATCGATTCCTGCACGCCCGCGGTGACGACGATGTTGCCTGCGTTGTAGTCGAGCCCATAGGACGACTTCAGGTCCTGCGCGATGGCCTGCCGCAGTTCCGGCAGGCCCGTGGGCCCGGTGTAGTGGTGGGCGTTCGCATCAAGCGCCGCCTTGGCGGCATCCACGATGTGCTTTGGCGTATGGAAATCCGGGTCGCCCCGGCCAAGCGCGATCACGTCCTTCATCCCCGCGGCAATGCCCAGCATCCGCGTGCGGAAACTGCCGTCTTCCTCGACGATGCGGGGCGCGAGGCGCCCGGTCAGAAGGCTCATCAATGCATCCTTTTCCCGGCGACAAAGGTCATGCGCACCCGCTCCAGCGCGAACAGGTCGTGGTCGGGCTTGCCATCCACCACGATCAGGTCGGCGGCTTTGCCCGCTTCCAGCGTGCCGATCAGGTGGTCCATCTTGGAAATCCGCGCGGCGCGGATGGTGATGGACGCGAGCGCATCCATGTTGTCCTTGCACACGCCAACCTTGACCATGTGCGCAAGCTCGGGTGCCACCACGTCATGCTCGACCGCCGGGGACCCGGCATCGGTGCCGAACACGATCGGCACGCCCCGCTCGGCGGCCTTCTTCAGGCCCGCATAGCGCGCGGGGTCGCTGACCGCCTTGATCCGCTCCTCGATCTTCCATTCGGGGATGCCGAACTTGCGGGCGATCTCGGGCTGGGACTGTTGCACCAGCGGCGCGAACGTCGTGACGATGGGCAGCTTCTTCGCCAGCAGGATGTCGATGGTCGCATCGCTCATCGACCCGCCATGCTCGATGCAGTCCACGCCGAACTCGGCCACCCTGGCGATGCAGGCATCATAGGTCGCATGCGCCGTGATCGGCAGGCGGTTGCGGTGTGCCTCGTCGATCACCGCGTGCAACTCGTCATCGGTGAATTCCAGCGTGTCGTGGCAGGCCATGATCTTGATCAGGTCCGCGCCGCCCTTGACCTGCTCGCGCACCGCGCGGCGCATCTCGTCGGCGCCAGACGCCTCGCGGCAGACCCAGTAGGTGTGCCCGCCCGTCTGGATGATCGCGTTGCCGCAGACCTTCAGGCGCGGTCCGGGGAAGATGCCCTGTTCGACCGCCTGCTTGGAATACAGGTTCATGTCGTGGAACCCGAGGTCGCGGACCATGGTGATCCCGGCGCGCAGGGACTTCAGCATGTTGCCCGCGGCCTTGAAGGCCGAGATGGGCTTGGGGTCGTCCATCGACTGACGGGCGAGGTCGTGTATGCCATCCCAGTTCAAATGCGCGTGGCTGTTGATCATGCCCGGCATTATCGTGCCGCCGGTTTCCGTCACGTTACCGGCAGGCATCGCGGCGCGCGGGCCCACGGCGACGATCTTGCCGCCTGCGATGTGGACGAACCCGTCCTCGATCACCTCGCCTGTCATCGTGATAACGCGGCCTGCAAGGATCCGCTCCTCGACGGGCAGGTCGAACATCGGCTTCGTGACCTTCTGGTAGCGCCAGGCGGCGGGTTCGGGCATCGGGGCCTCCCTCAGATGGGCAGAACGCGGGTGGGAATGGGGTGGTCGGACTGGAAGCGGCTGGGCACGTCCACGCCGGTGTCGGTGACGACCAGCGTTTCGATGGTGCGCCAGCCGTCAAGTCCGGCGCGATGCGCGCCGGGTTCGCAGGAGAACACCATACTGGGG
>DBBA01000158.1 GCA_002291955.1 Rhodobacteraceae bacterium UBA996
GCGGCGGCTGTTCCGGCTTCCAGTACGACATCCGGCTCGATGCGCCCGCCGCCGACGACATGGTGCTGGAAGGCGAGGGCCAGCGCGTGGTGGTCGATCCGGTGTCGTTGCCGTTCCTGGCCAATGCCGTGATCGACTGGTCGGACGAGCTGATCGGCGCGCGCTTCGTGATCGAGAACCCCAACGCGGCCTCCAGCTGCGGCTGCGGCATCTCGTTTTCGCTGTGATGGGCTCCCCGTGATCCAGCGGACGCGCGGGCTGTCGCCCGCGCGACGCCTTTTCGTGGCGCGGGGCCGGTGCCCCGCGCGGCCTCCGGCGGGGGTATTTCGGACAGGATGAAGCCGCAGGGGTATGACGCCGTGATCCTGGGCGCAGGCGCGGCCGGCATGTTCTGTGCCGGCGTGGCGGCGCAGCGGGGCACCCGCGTGCTGGTGCTGGACCATGCGCGGACCCCCGGCGAGAAGATCCGCATCTCGGGCGGGGGGCGGTGCAACTTCACCAACCTCGGCACGGGCCCCGCGCAGTTCCTGTCGGGCAACCCGCATTTCGCCAAGTCTGCCCTCGCCCGCTACACGCCTGCCGATTTCGTCGCGCTGGTCGAGCGTCACCGCATCCCCTGGCACGTGAAGACGCTGGGCCAGGCGTTCTGCGACCGGTCTGCGAAGGACATCATCGCGATGCTGCGGGCCGAGATGGACGCGGGCGGGGCGGAGATGCGGCTGGGTGTGTCGGTCACCGCGATCGCCGCGGACGGCGCGGGCTTCCGGGTGGGGCTGTCGGACGGGACCGAGGTCGCGGCGCCGTCGCTGGTCGTGGCGACGGGGGGCAAGTCGGTGCCCAAGATCGGCGCGACATCACTTGGCTACGACATCGCGCGCCAGTTCGGCCTCGCGGTCACCGACACGCGCCCGGCCCTGGTGCCCCTGACCTTCGGCGGTGCGGTGCTGGAGGGGCTTGCGGCACTGGCGGGTCTTGCCGCCCCCGCCCGGGTATCGGCAGGCGGCGCGGCCTTCGACGAGGCGCTCCTCTTCACCCATCGCGGCCTGTCCGGCCCCGCGATCCTGCAGGTGTCGTCCTTCTGGCGCGAGGGGCAGGCCATCGCCGTGGACCTCGCCCCCGGGCGCGACGTGGCCGCCTGGCTGCGGGACCAACGACGGGCGCACGGGCGGCGCGGGATCGCGGGGGTCCTGTCCGACCTTCTGCCCGCCCGCCTTGCCGCCGACGTGGCCGCCCGCGCGGCCCTGACCGGCAACCTCGCCGACCAGTCCGACGCGCGCCTGGCCCACCTCGCCACCGCCCTCACCGACTGGCGCCTGACCCCCACCGGCACCGAAGGCTACCGCACGGCCGAGGTCACGCTCGGCGGCGTCGACACCGCCGCCCTTGACGCCCGCACCATGGAAGCGCGCGCCATCCCGGGGCTGTTCTTCATCGGCGAGGTGGTGGACGTGACCGGCTGGCTGGGCGGCTACAACTTCCAGTGGGCCTGGGCGAGCGGGCACGCCTGCGCCCTCGCACTCGCCGACCGCCGCCCCGCGTGACCTCAGTCCTGAGGCGGGAACGCCGCCCGCGCGATCAGAAGCCGCGCCCCTGCGGTGACAAGACACACCGCCCCGAACCCCCAGGCCAGCCACGGAAACGCCGCGGGCCACAGGCACATGGCGGCAAAGACCGCGATGGTCTCGGCCCCTTCGGCCAGCCCGCCGGTGAAATACAGCGTCTTGGCCCCGTGGCGGTTGCTGGTCATCCGGTGCCGCTCCGCCAGCACCGCGTAGCCCAGGAACGTCGCCGCATTCACATAGAACGCCACCAGCAGGAACGCCCCCGCCACCCCGTTGCCGCCAGGGTCCAGCACCACGAAGGCAAAGGGCACCGCCCCGTAGAACGCCACGTCACAGGCGAAATCGAGCGTCCCGCCGAAATCGGTCTTGCGCGTCGCCCGCGCCACCGCCCCGTCCAGCCCGTCGAACAGCCGCGACAGCGCCAGCGGCACCAGCGCCACCCAGGTCAGCCCGACCGCGATGCACCCCGCCGCCACCAGCCCCGCCGCCAGCCCCATCAGCGTGACCTGATCCGCCGTCACGCCCAGCCGCGCCACGCGCACCCCCGCCGCATTCAGCGGCGGGTCGATCAGGGGGCGCAGGGTGGCATCGAACATGGGGGCTCCGCTCAGTCCCCCTCCCCTGCCCCGCCCGGCCCGCCCCTGGCAAGCCGCGTGTCGCGCCCCTCGCGCCCTTGTGCGCCCGGCACCCGGATCGTTACAACGGCGCGACCCCCCGGAGGACCGCCCGCGGGGGACGCAGCGCCCCGGGGGACCCATGAAGATCGCCACCTTCAACGTCAACGGCATCAAGGCGCGACTGCCGCAGCTCTTGGCCTGGCTCGACCGGTCGAAACCCGACGCGGCCGTCCTGCAGGAGATCAAGTCGGTGGACGACGCCTTCCCGCGCGAGGCGATCGAGGACGCGGGCTATGCCGTCCACACCCACGGGCAGAAATCCTTCAACGGCGTGGCGATCCTGTCACGCCTGCCGGTCGAGGACATCGCCCGCGGCCTGCCCGGCGACGACACCGACGAACAGGCCCGCTGGATCGAAGGCACGGTGATCGGCACCCGCG
>DBBA01000029.1 GCA_002291955.1 Rhodobacteraceae bacterium UBA996
GGCCGCGGCAGGCGGCGGCGGCAGCGGTGTGGCGGAGGACGGCGGCGGGGGCAGGGCGCTGCCTGAGCCCGGCGGTTCGACGACGGGCGCCGCCGCGGCGGTCCGGGTGGACATGACCGGCGGGATCAGCAGGTACTGCCCCTCGCGTACGCTGAACTGGCTGTCGAGGCCGTTCCACTGGGCCAGCGCCTCGACCGAGACGCCGTAGCTGCGCGCGATGGTGAAGGCGGTCTCGCCGCGGGTGACCTGGTGCTGGACCGGCTGGCTGCCGCCCGCGGGCGGCGGCGACGCCGCAGTCCCGCCGCTGCCTGCGCGTTCGATGGCGCTGCCGGCAAGCGTGGTGATGTCCACCGACCCCGGCGTGATCGGCCCGGTGGTGATCGCGCCCGTGGCGGGCGAGGGTTCGCCCACGCGGCGGGGGAGCGCCACGATCTCGCCCGAACGCAGGGTCGCGGTCAGCGGCAGGCCGTTGTGGCGGGCCAGATCCTCGGCCGGAAGGCCCACGCGGGAGGCGATGTCGGCGACCGTGTCGCCGTCGCGCGCCACCGCCACCTGGTAGCCCGGGTAGGACAGGATGCCCCGCGCATCGGCCTGTGGCCGCGCCTCGGTCTGGATGTTGGCCGCGGCCCCCGCGGTGTTGAAGCCGCCGCCCAGCCGCCGCAGGTCGGGGTCGAAGGTCCCGATCGGCGCGTCGCACCCCGCGGCCGTCAGGACCGCCGCTGCCGCAAGCCCCGACGCCATCCGCCGAGCGGTCCTGCGCCGGTCATGGGATATGCCCGCCATCTCTGCCCGTCCTTCTCTGCCCTGGCCCCGTCTGGTGCGGGGCTCGCTCAGTCCTGCCCGAGCCCCTCGACGAGCGGCACGAACCGCACGGGGCGCAGTTCCTCGTAGTCGTAGCCGCTGTCGCCGCGTGTGACGCGGATCAGCGACTGGACGGCATCGGACTGCCCTACCGGCAACACCATGATACCGCCGATGCGCAACTGGGCCAAGAGGGGGCCGGGCGGGTCCTCGGCCGCGGCAGTCACAAGGATGCGGTCGAAGGGCGCCTGGTCGGGCAGGCCGCGGCTGCCGTCGCCGTGGATCACCACGACGTTGGTCAGGCCCAGCGCGTTCAGCCGTGCTGTTGCCTCGCGCGCCAGCGTTCGGTGGCGTTCGACGGTGAACACGCGGCGGGCCAGGCGCGCCAGGATCGCGGCCTGGTAGCCCGACCCGGTGCCGATTTCCAGCACGGTGTCGCGCGGGCGGACATGCAGGGCCTGGGTCATCAGACCCACCACGCTGGGCTGGCTGATCGTCTGCCCGCAGGCGATGGGCAGCGGCGTGTCGTCCTGCGCGCGGTCGGCGAAGAGGCCGGTCACGAAGGGGCCGCGGTCCACGGATTCCATCGCCGTCAGCACGCGGGCGTCGGTCACCCCGCGCGAGCGGAGCGCGAAGAGGAACTGCATCCGCCGTTCGGCCTCGGCCTCGTCCATGTGCGCGCCCCCCCGCGGCGCCTGCCGTCAGACCTCGATCCGCGCGCGCAGGTCCGCCAGCACGTCATGTGCCGTCAGGTCGCAGCGCAAGGGCGTGACCGAGATGTAGCCCCGCAGGTTCACCTCGGCGTCCGTTCCCGGCGCCGTGGGCATGTGCTGCGGGCCGCCCTTGATCCACAGGAAGCGCCGCCCGCCGGGGGACGTCGCGGCTTCGGCCGAAAAGAACGTGTCGGCGCGGTAGCCCTGGGGGGCGACGCGCAGGCCGCGCACGCCCGACGCGGGCAGGGGCGGGAAGTTCACGTTGTAGAACAGCCGGTAGTCGGCCTGGTCCCACAGCCCCCCGGTCAAGAGGCGCCGCACGGTGTCCGCGCCATGCGCGCGGGCGGCTTCGAACGGGTCGGGCAGGTCGGCGTTCGACGGGCCGTAGAACTGCGACAGGGCGATGGCGGGCAGGCCTTGCAGGGCGGCCTCCATCGCGGCGCCGATGGTGCCGGAGTAGAGCACGTTCTCGGCCGCGTTGTTGCCGCGGTTCACGCCCGACAGGACAAGGTCGGGGCGTGCGGGCAGAAGGTCATGCAGCGCGGCCAGCACGCAGTCGGCGGGCGAGCCTTCGGCGGCGAAGCGGCGCGGGCCGATCTCGGCCACATGCATCGGTTTCGAATAGCTGATGCAATGGCCCACGCCCGACTGCTCGAAGGCCGGGGCGACGGTCCAGACCTCGCCCCCGTCGCCGGCGATCTCGGTGGCGATGGCGTGCAGGACGGCAAGGCCCGGAGCGTTGATGCCGTCGTCGTTGGTGATGAGGATGCGCATGGGGCCTGCCGGTGGGTTCCCGGTCTTCCTATCGGGCGGCCCGGGGGCGGGCAAGGCGCGCGGGGGCTCTGCCCCCGCACCCCCGGGATATTTGCGACAGGATGAAGGGGTCAGCCGAGGAGCGTCAGGATTCGTGCGGCCTCGGTGCGCGGGTCGGCCAGCGGGCTGCGGTCCTCGCCGGGGTGGAAGCGCGCGCGGGTGGCGGTGGGCATGGGCGCAGGTGTGGCGATGACCACGCGGGGGCCGGTGCGGGTGGTTTCCGCAGCCCAACTGCGCGCAAGGGCGATCTGGGCGGCCTTGGCGGCCCCGTAGGCGCCGAAGTTCGGCAGGCCCGCGCGGGGGTCGTCGAAGAACAGCGCCGTGGCCCCGGGGCCACACAGGAGGGGTGCCACCATCGGGATCAGCCGCGCGGTGCCGGTGACGAGGCAGGCGACGGTCTTGTCCCAGTCCTTGGCGTCGATATGGGCGGCGGGGGACAAGGGCGGCGCATGGCAGGCGGTATGCGCCCAGACGTCGATCCGCCCCCAGCGGTCGAACACCGACCGGCAGAGATGCGCCATCGCGTCGCCCTGCAGGATGTCGAGGGGGGCGAGCGTGGCCGACCCGCCCGCCGCGCGGATGCGGTCGTCGAGTTCTTCCAGCGCGCCGGTGGTGCGGGCGACCGCCAGGATGTGGTGCGTGGGGGCAAGGGCCACGGCGAGCGCCGCGCCAAGGCCGCGCGAGGCGCCGGTGATGAGGGCGAGTTTCGGAGTATCGGACATGGGCGGGTCAGTGCCGCGCGCGGAGTGTCAAGGCAAGGCCCTATTCGGCGGCCTTGAGGGCAAAGCCCTTGTCGATCATGTCGGAGGGCGCGACCGGATAGTCGCCCGAGAAGCAGGCATCGCAGAAGGCCGGAGCCTTGGGGTCGCGGCCCGCGGCTTCACCGGCGGCGCGATACAGGCCGTCGAGCGAGATGAACCGCAAGCTGTCCACGCCGATCCAGTCGCGCATCTCGGGTTCCGACATGGTGGCGGCCAGAAGCTTGGACCGTTCGGGCGTGTCCACGCCGTAGAAGCAGGGCCAGGCGGTGGGCGGCGAGGCGATGCGGAAATGCACCTCGGCCGCGCCCGCTTCGAGGATCATGTCCTTGATCTTGCGGCTGGTGGTGCCGCGCACCACGCTGTCGTCCACCAGCACGATCCGCTTGCCGCGCACGAGCGCGCGGTTGACGTTCAGCTTCAGCCGCACGCCCATGTTGCGGATGTGCTCGGTCGGTTCGATGAAGGTGCGGCCGACATACTGGTTGCGGACGATCCCGAAGCCGAAGGGGATGCCGCTTTCCTTGGCGTAGCCGATGGCCGCGGGCGTGCCACTGTCGGGCACGGGGCAGACGAGGTCGGCATCCGCGGGCGCCTCGCGCGCCAGTTCGATGCCGATCTGGTGCCGGGTTTCATAGACCGACCGGCCGCCCAGGATCGAATCGGGGCGCGAGAAATAGACCTGCTCGAAGATGCAGGACCGCGGGCGGGCGCGTTCGAAGGGCTGGAAGCTTTGCAGCCCGTCCTTGGCCGAGATCACGACCATCTCGCCGGGCAGGATTTCGCGCAGGAATTCGGACCCGATGATGTCGAGGGCGCAGGTCTCGGACGCGAGCACCCAGCCCTCCCCGAGCCGCCCGAGGACCAGCGGCCGCACGCCGAGGGGATCGCGCACGCCGATGAGCTTCGTGCGGGTCATGGCGACGATGGAATAGGCGCCTTCGACCCGGCGCAGCGCGTCCTTCATCCGTTCGGGGATGGTGCGCTGGAGCGACCGGGCCATCAGGTGGATGATGCATTCGGTGTCGCTGGAGGACTGGAAGATCGACCCGCGTTCGATCAGTTCGCGCCGCAGGGCGGTGGCGTTCGTGATGTTGCCGTTGTGGGCGATGGCGGCCCCGCCCATGGCGAATTCGCCGAAGAAGGGCTGCACGTCGCGGATCGCGGTGTGGCCCTTGGACCCGGCGGTGGAATAGCGGACGTGGCCGATGGCCAGTTCGCCGGGCAGCGTGTCCATCACGGCGGCGCTGGTGAAGTTGTCGCGGACGTAGCCCATGCGCCGGGCCGAGTTGAACCCCTGGTCTGGATGGTAGGCGACGATCCCACCCGCTTCCTGCCCGCGGTGTTGCAGGGCGTGCAGGCCGAGGGCGACGAACTGCGCCGCGTCCGACAGGCCGACGACGCCGAAGACCCCGCACTCCTCGCGCAGGTGGTCGTCGTCGAACGGGTCCGCGCGGAAGGGGGCGGCGTCAGGGGCGGGGTGGCGCATCGGCGGGCCTCTCGCGAATCCGGGGCGGCGATCCGTGTGCCCAGATAGTGCCACGGACCCCGGATGTCACGAAAGGATCACATGCGCGCAGACGGCCAGGATCAGCCGCCCGTAGCCGGAGCGGGGGCGGCCGGAGCGGGGGCGGCCGGGATCGGCGCGGTGGGCGCGGTTTCGGGCGCGACCGGGGTTGCGGGGGCGTCGCAGGCGCCGATCAGCGTCTCGTACTGCGCCGTGACCCAGCCGATCACCTGCTGGTCATCCACGCTGCCGGTCAGCCGTTCGGTCACCTGGCCGAACAGGGCCTTGGTCTGGCTGGTCTCGACAATGGGGATGCCCTCGGCCCCGGCGACGCGGTCATAGACCAGCAGCGCCACGGCGATCAGCACCGCACCACGCAGGACGCCGAACAGGAAGCCCAGGCCCTGGTCCACGCCACCAAGGGCCGACCGCTGGACCGCACCCGCGAACAGCGGCGTGAAGATCGACATCACGATCAGCGCGATGGCGAAGACCCCCGCAAAGGCGGCGATGACCGACAGTTCGCAGTTGCCGCCGAGGAAGTCCGACAGCACCGGGATCTCGCGCACCAGGGGCTCGGCGCGCGGCGCGAAGATGAAGGCGACCACCGCGGCGACGACCCAGCCCGCGATCGCCAGCACCTCGCGGACGAGGCCGCGCGAGTAGGCCAGGATCGCCGACAGGATGACCACGACAGCCACGATGCCATCGACCAGGGTAAAGGCTTCCATGCTCTGCCTCTCTGCCACGCGCACCGTTTGCCCGGCGCGGTCACTGCCCAATGCGCGGGGCTGTCACCCCGCGCCGAAGATCTCTCCCGCGACGGCCACGAGGTCCGGCATCTGCCGCACCGTCAGGCCCGCGTCCCCCGTAAACGCGCTCCGCGTCGGAGCGATGGCAGCGCTGAAACCAAGTTTGCCGGCCTCTTTCAAGCGGCTTTCGGTCTGGCTCACCGGTCTCAGCGCCCCCGATAGGCTGATTTCGCCGAAAACGACAGTATCGGCGGGCAGCGCCACATCCTCGCGCGCGGAAAGTAGTGCGGCCGCCACAGCCAGATCGGCGGCGGGTTCGGTCACGCGCAGGCCGCCCGCGACGTTGAGGTAGACGTCGAGGCCCGCGAAGGACAGGCCGCAGCGGCGTTCCAGCACGGCGAGAATCATCGACAGCCGCCCGCCGTCCCAGCCGACCGCGCTGCGCCGCGGCTGGCCAAGGGCGGAGGGCGCGACAAGGGCCTGGAATTCCACGAGAAGCGGCCTAGTGCCCTCGATCCCTGCAAAGACCGCCGATCCGGGCTGAGGCCCCTCGCGGTCACCGAGGAACAGGGCCGAGGGGTTGGCGACCTCGGAGAGCCCCGCGCCCGTCATTTCGAACACGCCGATCTCGCCGGCCGGGCCGAAGCGGTTCTTGACCGCGCGCAGGAGGCGGAATTCGTGGCCGCGATCGCCCTCGAAGTACAGTACGCAATCGACCATGTGCTCGACCACGCGGGGACCCGCGATCTGGCCGTCCTTCGTCACATGGCCGACCAGGATCACCGACACGCCGCGCCGTTTCGCGAACGTCACCAGTTCATGGGCGGCGGCGCGGACCTGTGACACACTGCCCGGGGCGGCCTCGACCGTGTCCGACCACATGGTCTGGATCGAATCGATGATGACGAGGTCGGGCTTCTCGGCGTCCAGTGTCGTCAGGATGTCGCGCAGGCTGGTTTCGGCGCCAAGCCGCACGGCGGCCTGGCCGAGGCCGAGGCGCTGCGCCCGCATGCGGACCTGGGCCGCCGCTTCCTCGCCCGAGATGTAGACGCAGCGCAGGCCGCGGGTGGCAAAGGCCGCGGCGGCCTGCAACAGGAGCGTGGACTTGCCGATGCCGGGGTCGCCGCCCACGAGGATCGCGGACGCAGGCACCAGACCCCCGCCCAGCACGCGGTCCAGTTCCGCCAGGCCGGAGGGCGCGCGGGGCGGGGGCGGGTCGTCGTGCGCAAGGTCGGCGAGCGGGATGGTGCGGCCGCGCTTCGCCCCCAGCGCCGCGGCGCCGGGGCCGGCGGCGGAGAGGGGGGCGTCCTCGATGATCGCGTTCCAGGCGCCGCAGGCGTCGCAGCGCCCGGACCATTTCGCGTGGACCGCGCCGCAGGCGGAGCAGGTGAAGGCGGGGGCGCGGGCCATGGCGCAGGGTGTGCCCTAGCGGTCCGGCGGGAGCAAGGGCTGCCCGGGCGCGGCCCTGCCAAGGCGCCAGTCGGTGACAAGCGCGCAGGCGAAGGACAGGACCACGCAGGCGGTGAACAGCCACAGGCCCCAGGCGACCTCGACCCGGCCGACACCGACGCCCCGCGCGATCACGACATAGAGCGCGACAAGGAACACGTCGGCCATCGCGAGCTTGCCCAGCACCGACAGCACGGGCAGCGCCCGGGGTCCCAGGTGCCCAAGGTGGATCGCCGCGAGCGCCAGGGTCTTGGTGATCGGAGCCACCAGGGCCAGAAGCGCCACGAGGGCCGCCAGCGCCGGGGCATCGTCCCACAGGGCGCCGAGGCCCGACAGGATCGACACCTCGGACAGGCCGAACCAGGGCAGGAGGCCCGCCCGCAGGATCGGCGCAGTCCAGGACAGCGGGAACAGGACCAGAAGGGCGAGGTTCGCCGCGGTGGCCGCGCGCAGCCACGGATCGGCCGGACTGTGGATCACCGGAGCATCCCGGGTCGCCGCCCCGGATCAGGAGGTGGGCGCAAGGATCAGGTTCCGGGACGAGTGGAAGGCGGGTTCGCCGGCGTCCACCGGGTGGTGAAGGCGCGCGGTTTCCGCCATCGCCCGCACCGGGAAGCGTGCCCGCGGGGTCACCTGAAGGACCAGCGCATCGGGTGGCACGTCGGGGGTCGCAAGGGTGCCGGGCGCCGCCGTCGCCTGCAGCGCCCCGGCGCGGACCAGGTCACGGATGGTGGGGGGCATCTGCGTGCCGCGCAGGGGCGTGGCGCAGGGCACGTCGGGCGTCGGATCGTCGCGGTAGACGACAAGTCGCGACGCCGCAGGGATCGGGGCGGATGCGGGCGCTGCCGCCACCGGCCGGACCACGGGCTCTGCCGCCGCGGCGCGATAGGGGAGCGGCTGCACCACCACCTCGATGTCGGTCGGGCGCGCGGCGTAGAGCCGGACGCGCTGGGTATGCAGCGCCACCCAGATCGCGGCCAGCGCCATCGTGGTCCACAGCGCGGTGACGATCGACAGGCCGGTCACGCCCGCGCCGTCAAGCGCGATCACGCGGAACACGAACGCGCCGTTCGACAGGAGGGAGGCAAGGCC
>DBBA01000056.1 GCA_002291955.1 Rhodobacteraceae bacterium UBA996
CGCACGGCCGCCGAGGCGCGGGCGCGGGTGCGCGACATGCTGGCGCGCGTGCGGATCGACGATCCCGACAGGGTGGCAGCCTTGTATCCGCATCAGGTGTCGGGCGGCATGGGGCAGCGGGCGATGATCGCGATGATGCTGGCCCCCGAGCCCGACATCCTGATCGCGGACGAGCCCACATCCGCGCTGGATGTCAGCGTGCAGGCGCAGGTGATCGACCTGATCGACGGGCTGATCCGCGAGACGGGGATGGGGCTGATCCTGATCTCGCATGACCTCGCGCTGGTGTCCCGCGCCTGCGACCGGATCCTGGTGATGAACGCAGGGCAAGTGGTCGAGGAATGCCGCGCGGCGGACCTGTCGCGGGCCACGCATCCCTATACGCGGGGGCTTCTGGCATCCGTGCCGCGGATGGACGAGACGCGGGCGGTGCTGCCGACGCTGGACCGCAGCGCCTGGGCGGGGACGTGACGTGGACGCGCTGACCCTGCAAGGCGTGCGCATCGGCTACAACGGGCGCACCGTGGTGCCCCGGCTGGACCTGACCGTGGCGACGGGCGAAAGTTTCGGGCTGGTGGGCGAATCCGGGTCGGGCAAGTCCACGGTCCTGCGCGCAATTGCCGGGCTGGGGGCCGACTGGACCGGCCGGATCGAGGTGCTGGGCGCCCCGCGTGCCCACCGCCGCGACCGGGATTTCGCGCGGCGCTGCCAGATGGTGTTCCAGGACCCCTATGGCTCGCTTCACCCGCGCAAGACGGTCGATGACACGCTGGCCGAGCCGCTGGCGATCCACGGGATCGGCGACCGGGGGGCCCGCGTGGAAGCCATGCTGGCCGCCGTGGGGCTGGACCGGCGGTTCCGCTTCCGCTTTCCGCACCAGCTGTCGGGCGGGCAGCGGCAGCGGGTGGCGATTGCGCGGGCGCTGATGCTTGAACCCCGCGTGCTGCTGCTGGACGAGCCCACGTCCGCACTGGATGTCAGCGTGCAGGCGGAGATCCTCAACCTGCTCAAGCGGCTGCGGGCCGAGCAGGGGCTGACCTACCTCTTGGTGACCCACAACCTGCCCGTGGTGGCGTTCCTGTGCGACCGGGTGGGGATCATGCGCGCGGGCGAACTGGTCGAGGTGGCGCCGGTCGACGCGCTGCGGCACGGGCGGTTCACGCACCCTTACGCGCAGGAACTGTTCGCGGCGTCCGGAGGGGGTGTGCAATGACCGACGATGCAGCGGCGCTGGAGGCGTTCGACCGGGCACTGGCGGCGGCCGATGGCCCGGAGGCGGCGTTCGCCGCGCTGGAACGGCTGGCGCAGGCCACGGTCGGGGTGCGGCTGTTCACGGTGATGGCTCTGGATCACCCCGCGATGCTGGCGCGGCGGGCGTACACCAGCCACCCGATGGAGTATCCCACGTCCGGCACCAAGCCGATCGAGCCGAACCCCTGGTTTGCCCGGGTGGTCGAGGGGCGCGCAACCTTTGTCGCCAATACGCTCGCCGACATCGCGCAGGTGTTCCCCGACCATGCGCTGATCGGGTCGCTCGGCTGCGGGGCGGTGATCAACCTGCCGGTGGTGGCGGGGGATCGGGTGATCGGCACCGTCAACCTGCTGGATGCCGCGGGCCGCTATACGCCCGCGGTCGCGGCGCGGGCCGAGGCGGTGCTGGCAGAGCCCGCGGCGCGGGTGCTGGCGCAGGGTCGCTAGTCCGCCCCGGGGGTCCTGTCAGGCCGGCGCAAAGGCCGCCGCCAGCGCAATCTCGACCATGTCGGCGAAGGTGCGTTCGCGATCCTCGGCCGGCAGCGCCTCGCCCGTGATCAGGTGGTCGCTGATCGTCAGGACCGACAGGGCGCGCACCCCGTAGCGGGCGGCGAGGATGTAGAGCTCGGCCGTCTCCATCTCGACGGCCAGAACCCCGTGCCGGGTCAGGATCTGGGTCAGGTCGGCACGCTCGTCATAGAAGGTGTCGGACGAGAAGATGCCGCCCACATGGCTGCGCGTGCCCCGGGTGCGGGCGGCCGACACGGCCGCGGCCAGCAGCCCGAAGTCGGCGTGCGGCGCATAGGACAGGTCGCGCAGCATGGTCGAGGACGGGGTCGAGACCGTGGTGGCCGCCATCGCCAGCACCACGTCGCGGATCGCCACATGGGGCTGCATCGCCCCGGCCGACCCGATGCGGATCAGGGTCTTCGCGCCATAGTCGCGGATCAGCTCGTTGGCATAGATCGACATGGACGGCATCCCCATGCCCGAGGCATGGATCGTCACGCGGTGACCCTGCCATGTGCCGGTGAAGGCCAGCATGCCCCGCACCCGGTTCACGCAGACGGCGTCCTGCAGGAACTTCCCCGCCGCCCATTCCGCGCGCAGGGGATCGCCCGGCATCAGCACGGTTTCCGCAATCTCGCCCGGCTTCGCCCCGATGTGGAATGTCATGTCCGCCCCCCGCTGGTGTCAGCGGCTGTATTTCACGAAGGGCGTCACCTTGGCCACCCGGTCGTACAGCCGCCGGGCGGTCGCGTTGAAGTCCTGGGTCATCCAGTAGACGGCGGGGGTGCCGCGGCGGTCGGCTTCGGCATAGACCGCCTCGATCAGGGCGCGCCCGGCGCCGGTGCCGCGGGCACCTTCGTCCACGTACAGGTCCTGCAGGTAGCAGACCTGCTCCAGCCGCCAGTTGTGCGCGTGCCAGATCACATGGACCAATCCCACCAGCCGCCCGCCGGTTTCGGCGACCAGGCACAGGCGGTCTGTCACGGCGGGATCAAGGTTGCGGGCAAACGTGGCGGCATAGACCGCCTCGGGCAATTCGGTCTCGTAGAAATCCAGATAGGCGCGCCACAACCGGCGCCATTCGGCCTCGTCCGATGCGGCAAGGGGGCGGATTGCGACAGGCGCAGACTTCATGGGTGCATCCGTCGCAATACCGCCATCGCCCCAGGTCAGATCGCGAAATCGCCCAGCGATTTCCCGGCCTTCAGCCCGTCCTTGATCCAGCCCGGCTGGCGCCCGCGGCCGGTCCAGGTCTGCGACGGATTGGCGGGGTTGTGGTACTTCGCCTCGCCGGTCTTTGCGGCCTTGCGCCCGCGCGATTTCGGCGCAGCAGCGCCGCCGCCGACCACCTCGTCCAGCGAGAAGCCCAGGGCGCGCACGGCCTCTTCGGCGGCCTTGCGGGCTTCGGCCAGTTTCCGGGAGTCGAGCGACGCAAGCGCCTTGTCGATATCGCTGCGCAGCTTTTCCAGGTCGCCACGCGACATGGAATGAAGGTCGATGGACATTCTTGTTCTCCGTTTCTGCCCTTGGAAAGGGAGTGGACCTTTCCGCGAAACAGCATAGACCCGGATTGCGGATTTGCAATCCGTGCCGCAACGGCAGCCTGCGCGGGAATTGGCCGATCGCTATTCGGCGGCCGCGGCGCGGCCCGGATCGGCCAGCGTCACGATATCGCCCATGATCCGGTTCATCTCGTAATCCTTGGGCGTATAGACCGCCGCCACCCCGAATTCCCGCAGGCGCGCCGCATCGTCGTCGGGAATGATCCCGCCCACGACGACGGGCAGGTCACCGTGCCCGGCTGCCCGCAGCCGCACCATCAGGTCCTGAAGCAGCGCCATGTGCGAGCCGGACAGGATCGACAGGCCAAGCACATGCGGGCGCTCCTCCTCGACCTGCGCGACGATCTCCTCGGGCGTCAGGCGGATGCCGGCATAGGCGATGTCCATGCCGCAGTCCCGCGCGCGGGCGACGATCTGCTCGGCGCCGTTGGAATGGCCGTCGAGCCCCGGCTTGCCCATCAGGAACTTGAGCCTGCGTCCCAGCCGCGTGCTGACGGCATCGACCGCCTCGCGCAGGGGATCGAGCCCCTCGGTCCGGTTCGACGGTGCGCGCGACACGCCGGTGGGCGCGCGATACTGGCCGAACACCTCGCGGATCACCGCGCCCCATTCGCCTGTCGTGACGCCTGCCTTGGCCGCCGCAATCGACGGCGGCATGAGGTTCGCGCCACTGCGGGCGGCAGACCGCAGCGCGGCGAGGGCGGCCTCGACGGCCCCCTCGTCGCGGGCCCCGCGCCACGCCGCCAGCCTTGCGATCTGGTCGGCCTCGGCTTGCCGATCGGCGACCATGATCGCGTCCTCCCCGGCCGTCAGGGGCGAGGGCTCGCCCGCCTGCCAGCGGTTCACGCCGACGACGACGGTCGCCCCCGTCTCGATCCGGGCGATGCGTTCCGCATTGGCCTCGACCAGGCGCGATTTCATGTACTCGATGGCCGCGACCGCCCCGCCCATCCCGTCGATGAGCGCGAGTTCCGCCCGCGCACCCGCCTTCAGGTCCTCGACCTTGGCGGCCACGGCCGGGTTGCCGTCGAACAGGTCACCGTATTCCAGCAGGTCGGTTTCATAGGCCAGGACCTGCTGCATCCGGAGCGACCATTGCTGGTCCCAGGGGCGCGGCAGGCCCAGCGCCTCGTTCCAGGCAGGCAGTTGCACGGCCCGCGCACGGGCCTTTTTCGACAGCGTCACCGCCAGCATTTCCAGAAGGATGCGGTAGACGTTGTTCTCGGGCTGCTGTTCGGTCAGGCCCAGCGAATTGACCTGCACGCCGTAGCGGAAACGGCGGTATTTCGGGTCGGTCACGCCATAGCGGCCCTCGCAGATCTCGTCCCACAGATCGACGAAGGCGCGCATCTTGCACATCTCGGTGACGAAGCGGATGCCCGCGTTCACGAAGAAGGAAATCCGCCCGACCATCTCGGGGAAATGCGCGGGCGGCACCTTGCCCTTCAGGTCGTCGAGCACGGCGCAGGCCGTGGCCAGCGCGAATGCCAGTTCCTGTTCCGGCGTCGCCCCCGCTTCCTGCAGGTGATAGGAGCAGACGTTCATCGGGTTCCATTTCGGCAGGAATTCCCGCGTGAATGCCGCGACATCGGTGATCATCCGCAGGGATGGCGCGGGCGGGCAGATGTAGGTGCCGCGCGACAGGTATTCCTTGATGATGTCGTTCTGCACCGTGCCCTGCAGGGCCGACACATCCGCCCCCTGCTCCTCGGCCACCGCGATGTACAGCGCCAGAAGCCAGGGCGCGGTCGCGTTGATCGTCATCGACGTGTTCATCCGGTCGAGCGGGATGTCGGCAAACAGCGTCCGCATGTCGCCCAGATGGGCAATCGGCACGCCGACCTTGCCGACCTCGCCCCGGGCAAGGACATGGTCGCTGTCATAGCCCGTCTGGGTCGGCAGGTCGAAGGCGACCGACAGCCCGGTCTGCCCCTTGGCGAGGTTGCCCCGATACAGCGCGTTGGACGCCGCGGCGGTGGAATGGCCCGCATAGGTGCGGAACAGCCAGGGGTCGTCGCGCTTGGGGTCCGGGCGGGTGTCGGTCATGGCGGCCTCGCGACTCAGGTTGGCGCAAGAATATTACGCAGGGCGCGGTATGCGCGACAGGACATGTCGCTGTCAATTCGCCGCATTGCGGCATGGCCGGATGGACGGCGCGGGTGCTTCCTGAAAGGGTGGCGGCGATGTCGGCGACCGTGACGCTTCCGATCTGGCTGTTCGTGCTGATCCTCGGCTTTGCCGCGGTCACCTTCGCGTCGCACTTCCTGTTCCCGTCGGTCCGCTGGTTCCTGCGGCGGCGGCTGGAGCGGGCCGTGGCCGAGTTGAACAAGCGGCTGAAGCGGCCCATCGCGCCGTTCAAGATCGCCCAGCGCGCCGACACGATCCAGCGGCTGGTCTATGACCGCGACGTGCTGGCCGCCGTCGCTGTGCATGCCACCGCCGAAGGCGTGCCCGAGGCGGTGGCCCACGAACGCGCCCGCCGCTATGCGCGGGAAATCGTGCCGTCGTTCTCGGCCTTCACCTATTTCGGGCTGGCGACCCGCCTTGCGCGGTGGCTGTCCACGTCGCTGTATGACGTGCGGGTGACCGATCTTCCGCAGGGACTGGACGGCATCGACGACAGCGCGACCGTGGTGTTCGTGATGAACCACCGGTCGAACATGGACTATGTGCTGGTCACCCATCTGGTGGCCGACCGGGTGGCGCTGTCCTATGCGGTGGGCGAATGGGCGCAGGTCTGGCCACTGTCGCGGCTGATCCGGGCGATGGGGGCGTACTTCATCCGCCGCAAGTACCGCAGTCCGCTCTACCGCACGGTCCTGTCGCGGTATGTGTCGATGGCCACGGGCGCGGGCGTCACGCAGGCGGTGTTCCCCGAAGGCGGGCTGAGCCTGGACGGCCACCCGCTGGTGCCCAAGGTCGGCATCCTGTCCGACATCGTGCAGGGCGCCGCGGCATCGGGGCGCGACGTGGTGTTCGTGCCCGTCGCGCTGGCCTATGACCGCGTGCTGGAAGACCGGGTGCTGGTCGAGGCCGCGCGGACGGGCGAGCGGCGGTTCCGCGCCAGCCTGCCGGTCGCGCTGTCCTTTGCCATGCGGCACCTGTGGATGCGCCTGACGGGGCGGTTCCGCAAGTTCGGGCAGGCGGCGGTGGGCTTTGGCGCGCCCCTGTCGCTGGCCGACTGGCGGGCCGCGCATGGGGGCGAGGTGCGCGTGGGCGATCTGGCGGGCGACCTGATGGCGCGGGTGGCCGCCGTCACGCCGCGGCTGCCGGTGCCCTGCATCGCCGCGGCGCTGATGGGCGCGGACGGGTCGCTGGCCGAGCCCGACCTTGTCCGTGCCGCAGCCCGGGACAGCGGGGCCGACGAGGCCGTGATCGTTTCCGCGCTGGACCTTATGCAGGCGCGGGGACTGGTCCGGCGCGCGGGCGGACGGGTCGAACCTGTCACGGCCGAGCAGCCGGTTCTTGCGTTCTACGCCGCGTCGGCCGGCGCGCTGCCCGCACAGTAGCCATCGTACGCGACATATTGTTGCGTTGTATCTTGTTCTTGGGTTGCAATGTTGCGTGACACGTTCTAGCAGTCGAACCCAGACGCCGTTGATTCTGCGCCGCGGCGAAGCCCTGGCGCGCACCCGGAGGGCAGGATGGCCTTGGACACGAACACCGCACCCGTTGCCGCCGAAGGGCTGAAGGACCTCTACGAGATGGGCGAGATCCCGCCCCTCGGCCATGTCCCCGCCAGCATGTACGCCTGGGTCATCCGCCGCGAACGCCACGGCAAGCCCGACACCGCCATGCAGGTCGAGGTCGTGCCGACCTGGGAGATCGGCGACAACGATGTCCTCGTCCTCGTGATGGCGGCGGGCATCAACTACAACGGCGTCTGGGCGTGCCTGGGCGAGCCCGTCAGCGTGTTCGACGGCCACAAGGCGCCCTATGCCGTGCTCGGGTCCGACGCCGCGGGCATCGTCTGGAAGGTCGGGCGCAACGTGAAGCGCTGGAAGGTCGGCGACGAGGTCGTGGTGCACTGCAACCAGGACGACGGCGACGACGAGGAGTGCAACGGCGGCGACCCGATGTTCTCGCCCTCGCAGCGCATCTGGGGCTACGAGACCGCCGACGGCAGCTTCGGCCAGTTCGCCCGCGTGCAGGCGCAGCAGCTGATGCCGCGCCCCAAGCACCTGACGTGGGAGGAATCGGCCTGCTACACGCTGACGCTTGCCACCGCCTACCGGATGCTGTTCGGGCACGAACCCCATGACCTGAAGCCCGGCCAGAACGTGCTGGTCTGGGGCGCATCGGGGGGCCTCGGGTCCTATGCGATCCAGCTCATCAACACCGCGGGCGCCAATGCCATCGGTGTGATCAGCGACGAGGACAAGCGCGATTTCGTGCTGGGCCTGGGCGCCAAGGGGGTGATCAACCGCAAGGACTTCACCTGCTGGGGCCAGATGCCCAAGGTCAACACCCCCGAATATGCCGATTGGCAGAAGGAGGCGCGGCGCTTCGGCAAGGCGATCTGGGACATCACCGGCAAGGGCGTGAACGTGGACATGGTGTTCGAACACCCCGGCGAGGCGACGTTCCCCGTGTCGGCGCTGGTGGTCAAGAAGGGCGGCATGGTGGTGATCTGCGC
>DBBA01000346.1 GCA_002291955.1 Rhodobacteraceae bacterium UBA996
GGACAGGGCGGGACGATGGGGCAGGGGTCGCAGGGATCGGGCCGGACAGCGGGGCGGTATTCGGGCCTGCGGGTGTTCGCCGAGGCGCTGCGCGGCAACCGCGGCTGGGGTCCGGCGTGGCGCGACCCCGCGCCCAAGGCCGAGTACAACACGATCATCATCGGCGGTGGCGGGCATGGTCTGGCGACCGCGTGGTATCTGGCGAAGAACCACGGGCTGACCGATGTGGCGGTGCTGGAGAAGGGTGCGCTGGGCCAGGGCAACGTGGGGCGCAACACGACCATCGTGCGGGCCAACTACTTTCTCCCCGGCAACCAGGAATTCTACAGCCATTCCCTGAAGTTGTGGGAGGGGATGGAGGCCGACCTGAACTTCAACGCGATGCATTCGCAGCGCGGGCTGATCAACCTGTTCCATTCCGACGGGCAGCGCGACGCCTTCGTGCGGCGGGGCAACGCGATGATCGCGCAGGGCGACGATGCGGTGCTGCTGGACCGCGAGGGCGTGCGGCGCCACCTGCCGTTCATCGACTTCGAGAACACCCGCTTCCCGGTCTATGGCGGGCTTCTGCATCCCCGCGGCGGCACGGCGCGGCACGATGCGGTGGCCTGGGGCTTCGCGCGCGCCGCGGACAGCCGGGGCGTGGACCTGGTGCAGAACTGCGAGGTCACGGGGATCGACATCGCGGGCGACCGGGTGGTCGGCGTGCAGACGACGCGCGGGCCGATCCGGGCCCGGCGGGTCGGGATCGTGGTTGCCGGACGGTCAGGTCACGTGGCCGCGATGGCGGGCCTGCGGCTGCCCATCGAAAGCCACATCCTGCAGGCCTTCGTGACCGAGGGGCTGAAGCCCGTGATCGACCATGTGGTCAGCTTCGGCATGGGGCATTTCTACATCAGCCAGTCCGACAAGGGGGGGCTGGTGTTCGGCGGGGATCTGGACTTCTACGCGAGCTATGCCGCGCGGGGGAACCTGTCCATGGCCGAGCACGTGATGGAGGCCGCGATGACGCTGATGCCCGCCATCGGGCGGGCGCGGGTGCTGCGGTCCTGGGGGGGCATCATGGACATGACGCCCGACGGGTCGCCCATCATCGACCGCACACCGGTCGAGGGGCTCTATATCGATTGCGGCTGGTGCTATGGCGGGTTCAAGGCTGTGCCGGGGTCGGGCTATGCCTTTGCGCATCTGATGGCGACCGGGCAGCCGCATCCGACGGCGGCGAAGTTCCGGCTGGACCGGTTCCGCACGGGCCGCGGGATCATGGACGAGGAGGGCACCGGTGCGCAGCACAACCTGCACTGAGGCCCGGTTGCGGCCGCAGACGGGAGGGGCGCTGCCCCTCCCGAACCCACTTCGAGGTATTTGGGCAAGGATGAAGGGGGCAGCGGTCCTGCTGGTGCTGGCGGCGCCCGCTTCGGCGCAGGGGTTGCCCGCGGGCTGCTGGGCGCGCGACTATGACGCCGCGCATCTGGCAGCGAACCCGGGCCAGGTGGTCCGGTCGATGCGGCTGGATTTCGGCAAGGACCCGGACCTTGGTCCCGTCGCGCGGCTGGAGGTGGTGCTGGCCGACCAGGGCCATGCCGGGCGCGCGGGGCTGGGCGGCGCGTGGATGGCGCAGGGGATGATGTGTTTCGAGGACGCGGGCCGCGCCACCTGCGTGGTGGAATGCGACGGCGGGTCGTTCGAGGTGGTGGCGCAGGCCAAGGACCGGATCGACATCCGCACCCGCTATCTTCTGGTGGGCACCGATGACGATTGCGGCGGGCCGGTGGACCTCGCCGAGGTGCCCGAAACTCCCGTCACCTATCGCCTGTTCCGCGCCCCCGACACCGCCTGCGGGTTGCCCTGATGCGTCTGACCTGCCCCCTGTGCGGCGACCGCGACAGCCGCGAATTCAGCTACATGGGGGATGCCGTGCGGCTGGCCCGCCCGGCGCCCGATGCGGGCGAGGCCGCGTGGGACGACTACCTGCACCTGCGCGACAACCCCGCGGGCGTGACCCGCGACCTGTGGTACCACGAGGGCGGATGCGGCGCCTGGCTGGTGGTGACGCGCAACACCATGACACACGAGGTGCTGGGCGCCGAACTGGCCGAAGGGGCCGCGCGATGAGGCTGCCGACCGGTGGCCATGTGGACCGCACCCGTCCGGTGACCTTCACCTTCGACGGCGTGCCCTTCCGCGGGTTTCAGGGTGACACGCTGGCCTCGGCCCTGCTTGCGAACGGCGTGCGGCTGGTGGGCCGGTCGTTCAAGTATCACCGCCCCCGCGGCATCTGGGGCGCGGGCCCCGAGGAGCCGAATGCCCTGGTGACGGTGGGCACCGGCGCCGAGGCCGTGCCGAACATCCGTGCCACGGTGCAGGAGCTGCACGAGGGGCTTGTCGCGCGGTCGCAGAACGCCTGGCCCAGCCTGCGCCAAGACATCATGGCAGTGAACGACCTGGCCGCGCCGCTGCTGGGGGCGGGGTTCTACTACAAGACCTTCATGTGGCCGCGCGCGTTCTGGGAGCGGGTCTACGAGCCTGTGATCCGGCGGGCCGCCGGGCTCGGGCGGTTGTCGGGCCGGGCCGACCGCGCGCCGTTCGAGACGGCCTTTGCCCATTGCGACGTGCTGGTGATCGGGTCGGGACCTGCCGGGCTGATGGCCGCGCTGGTGGCCGCCCGCGGCGGGGCCGATGTGATCCTCGCCGAGGAGGACAGCGCGTTCGGCGGGCGCCTTCTGCGCGAGGCCGAGGAGGTCGGCGGCCATCCCGGGCCGATCTGGGCGGCGGGCGTGCTGAACGAACTGGCGTCCCTGCCGAACGTGCGGCTGATGCCGCGCACGGCGGTGATCGGCGTCTACGACGGCGGCACCTTTGCGGCCGTCGAGCGGGTGGGTCTGCACCTGTCCGCCCCGGGCGAGGTGCCGCGCGAGTGCTTCTGGCGGATCGTCGCGACGCGCGCGGTGCTGGCGGCCGGGGCCATCGAGCGCGGCATCGCCTTTCCGGGCAACGACCGGCCGGGCGTGATGAGCGCGTCGGCCGTGCGGTCGTACCTGCACCGCTGGGGGGTGGCCCCCGGCCGCCGCATCGTCGTGTTCGGCGCGTCCGACGAGGTGGCGCAGACGGCGCGCGACCTGCATGCCGCAGGCGTCACCGTGGCGGCGGCCATCGACGCGCGGCCCGCGCCGGCGCCGGATGCCGCCTGGCCTGCCTATGCCGGGGCCGAGGTCGTGGCGACCTCGGGGCGGCTCGGCCTGTCGTCGGTCCGCATCCGCCAGGCGGGCGGCGAGCGCGAGATCGCGGCCGACTGCCTGGCGGTCGCGGACGGGTGGCACCCGGCCC
>DBBA01000368.1 GCA_002291955.1 Rhodobacteraceae bacterium UBA996
CCCATCAGCGCGGCGCGATCCACCATCTCCTCGGGGTGCGACGCCCCGGTGAGGAAGGTGAAGTTCGTCGTGATCCACAGCTCGGCCACCATCCCACCCCATATATTCCTGTTTTGTTCTGGTGTGGAGTCCGCACGCGCCATGCTACGCCGCCCCCGTGCTGGCGATCTTCCTCGAAACCCTGCCGTTCTTCCTGATCGTGGGCCTCGGCTACTTCGCCGGGCGCAGCGGCTTCTTCACGCCCGAGGCGACCGCCTATCTGACCAAGTTCGTGTTCTTCTTCGCCCTCTCGGCGCTCCTGTTCCGCTTCGCCGCGAACCTGCGCTTCTCGGACATCCTGAACCTGGACTTCCTCCTGGCCTACCTGGCCGCCACGGTCGCGGTGTACCTGGTCGCCACGCTGGTCGCCGTCATCCGCCGCGTTCCCCTGGCCGAAGCGGCGTTCGAGGCGCAGTGCGCCGTGATCGGCAACATCGGCTTCCTGGGCCTGCCGATGCTGGCCGCCCTGATGGGCGAACGCGCGATCCTGGGCATCATGATGATGCTGGCCGTGGACCTTCTGGTGTTCTCCTCGCTTGTCGTCGTCCTCGTCACCGCCTCGCGCGAGGGGCGGGTGCGCCTGCGCACCTTCGCGGCCATCGGCCTTGGCATCCTGAAGAACCCGATGATCGTGTCCACCGTGCTGGGCTTTGCCTGGTCGGGCGCGGGCTGGCCGATCCCGGCACCGATGGACAACTTCCTGACGATCCTCGGCGCCGCCGCCACGCCCGGCGCGCTGTTCGCCATCGGCGCGTCGCTCGCGGGCCGGTCCGCCGCGCGCCTGTCGGTCGCCAGCTGGATCGCGGGGCTGAAGCTGGTGGTCCACCCCGCCGCCTGCGCGCTCACCGCCCTCCTCGTCTGGCCGGTGGACCCGTCGCTGGCCGCGGTGATGGTCGCCGCCGCCGCCCTGCCCGTGGCGGGCAACGTGTTCATGCTGGCCAGCCACTACGGCGTGGCACCGCAGCGCGTGTCCACCGCCATCCTCGTGTCCACCGCGCTGTCGGTGATCACCCTGCCCGTGGTCCTCGGGCTGGTGGAGGGTCTCTGAATGACCATCTACATCGACGCCGACGCCTGCCCGGTCAAGGACGAGGCCGAGCGTGTCGCCACCCGCCACCGCGTGCCCCTGATCCTGGTGTCGAACGGCGGGCTGCGCCCCTCGGCCAATCCGCTGGTGCAGATGGTCTATGTCGAACAGGGCCCCGATGTGGCCGACCGCTGGATCGCCGACCATGCGGGCCCGGGCGACGTGGTGGTGACCGCCGACATCCCCCTTGCCGCCGCCTGCGTGGCCAAGGGGGCCCGCGTCCTGAAACCGGACGGCGAAACGCTGACCGCCGCCAACATCGGCAACGTGCTGGCCACGCGCGACCTGATGGCCGACCTGCGCGCGGCTGACCCGTTCCGGCAGGGGTCGGGCCGCGGCTTTACACGCGCCGACCGGTCGCGTTTCCTGTCCGCGCTCGACACCGCCGTCGTCGCGGCCGCCAGGGATACCAGATGACCGCAAGCCCCATCGTCATCGGCTTCGAACAGGGCGAACAGGTGCTCACCTGGGCGGGCCTCACACAGGCGCTGGCCCACGGCCACAGCCTGCCCCGGGCCGAGATCGCCGACACCTTCCTGCGCCGCGACCCCGATACGCTGCTGACGCGCTCGGCCTGGATCGACGGACTTGGGATCGCGGTCAAGGCCGCGACGATCTTTCCCGGCAACCCCGCCCATGACCGGCCGACCGTCAACGGCGCCGTCACCCTCTACTCCGACCGCGACGGCACGCTGCAGGCCATCGTGGACTTCCACCTGGTGACGAAGTGGAAAACGGCAGGCGACAGCCTGCTGGCCGCCACCCGGCTGGCCCCGCCCCGGGTGCAGACGATCCTCGTGATCGGCGCGGGCACCGTCGCCCATTCCCTGATCGCGGCCTATGGCAGCGCGTTCCCGGGCGCGCGCTTCCTGATCTGGAACCGCACGCCCACCCGCGCGCAGGCGCTGGCCGCCCGCCAGCCCGGCGCAACCGTGGTGCGCGACCTGCCCCAGGCGGTGCATGATGCCGACATCGTCACCTGCGCCAGCATGGCAACCGAGCCCGTGCTGCAGGGCGACTGGCTGCGCCCCGGCCAGCACATCGACCTGATCGGCGCCTACCGGTCCGACATGCGCGAGGCCGATGACACCGCCCTGACCCGCGCGCGCCTGTTCGTGGACAGCCGCACCACCACGCTCGACCACATCGGCGAGTTGCGCGACCCGCTCCTGCGCGGGGTGATCGGGCGCGATGCCGTGGTGGCCGACTACTACGACCTTCCACAGGGTCTGTTCCGGCGGAACTCACCCGACGACATCACGCTCTTCAAGAACGGCGGCGGCGCGCATCTGGACCTGATGACTGCGCGCCACATCCTCGAACGCTGGCGCGATTCTCAAGACGGGGCTCAGGCGGGCTGAAGCGCCCCGCCACCGCGCCCCGACAGCGGCTGTTCCCGGATCGGCAGGTGCACCAGCGCCGAAAACGCGCCCACACCGACCCCGATCCACCACACAAGATCGTAGCCCCCCGTGGTGTCGTACAGCCGCCCACCCAGCCACACGCCCAGGAACCCGCCGATCTGGTGGCTCAGGAAGACAAAGCCGTACAGCGTGCCCATGTGCCGGATGCCGTAGATATGCGCGACAAGCCCCGACGTCAGCGGCACCGTCGCCAGCCACAGGGCGCCCATGACGGCCGAGAACACCAGCACCGTCGCGGGTGTCATGGGCAGCGCGATGAACAGCCCCGCCGCCACCGTGCGCGCCGCATAGATGCCCGCCAGCAGGTACTTGCGGCTGAACCGCTTGCCCGCCCAGCCCGCCGCCAGCGTGCCCGCGATGTTCATCAGCCCGATGACCGAGATCGACACGGCCCCCAGCGCCGAGGTCGTGGTGATCCCCAGACTCGCCAGCAGCCCCGTGGGGTCAATCGCCGCGCAGGCTTCCGTGATGAAGGCCGGGAAATGCGCGGTGATGAAGGCCAGCTGATACCCGCAGGAAAAGAACCCCAGGAAGATCAGCGTATAGGACGGATCGCGGAACGCCGCGCCCAGCGCCTGGCCAAGGCTCGCCTCAAGCTCGGCCTTTGACGCCGGCGCGGGTGCGCGCATCAGGGGCAGCATGACCAGCGTCGCCAGGATCGCCGCGGCGAACACCATGAACACCTGCGGCCAGGCCATGATCCCCAGCAGCCATTCCGCTGCGGGTGCCCCGACCACCTGCCCGGCCGACCCGGCGGCCGTGGCAATCGCCAGCGCCATCGACCGGTGCTCGGG
>DBBA01000070.1 GCA_002291955.1 Rhodobacteraceae bacterium UBA996
CACCCACTGACTGCCCACCCCCTGACTGCATCGACTCTCTCCCCGGCCCACGGGACGCGCCGCCCTTGCGCTGCGCGCATCGCCACACCGCGCCCCGGGTCCATCCCTGGGCCCATCATCGCACGGGGTCGCGGTCCCGGGCGCGCGAATCGCGCCGGCCCGGTCGCCGTTGGCGCGATTTTCACGGGCGCACGCCCCTTGTCTGCCACGCAACACCCGGCCGCACGGGTCTAGACCTCGGGGCCGGAGGTTCCCATGACCCTGACCCTTCGCGACCGGCTGCGCCGCGACACCGCGCCCGACCATGCCGCGGCGGCCCGCGCCCTTGCCGCGACCGGCTGCCTCGACCAGCGCGACCCCCGCGCCTTCCTGACGATCCAGGCCCGGTCGCTGCTCGCCCGCCTCCCGGCCGCCCGCGGCACCGACCCCGAGACGGCCCTGGCCCGGCGCCTGTACCGCAGCATCCGGGCCGCACTTGCGGGCGATCTCGGCACCCTGCCCGACATGCCCGGCCTGCCCAATCTCCCCGCTCCGCCCGACCTTCCGGCCGCCCCGGACGCGGGCATCCGGCCCGTCCTGCCCACGGGATTTGCCTACGTCGCGCTGGGGGGGACGGCTGGCATCGCGATCCTCGCGCCGCGCTGGACCGGGCCGCGCCGCTTCCTCGACCTCATGGCGGGCCTGCGGGCCGACTGGACCGCGCTGTCGGACCGGCTGGCGGGTGCACCGGCCACCGGGCTGCGGGCCGAACACGCCGTGGCGGCGGCGCGCACGGTCTTTGCCGCGGTCGTCGCGGCCTGCGGCACGGGCGAGGGTCCTTGCCTCCTGCCCCCGTCCGGGCCCCTGTCCGGGACCGGCGCCCTCTCCGGCAGGCCGACCCCCGATGCCTGACACCGCCGCCACCGGCTGCGACAGCCTGTCCATCGCGCGCCCGGGCGCGATCCAGCCCTTTGCCGCCCTCGTGGCGGTCGACCGCGACTGGCACGTCCGCGCCGCATCGGCCAACCTTGCGCCGCTCCTCGGCCTTGCGGGTCCGGCGCTGCCTGGAACGCCCCTTTCGCGGCTCCTTCCGCCCGCCAGCCTGCACCGCCTGCGCGGCGCTGCCCCCCGGTCCGACACCCGGTCCGACACCCCCCCCGAGGTCGCGCGCCTGTTCGGCCTGCGGCTTGGCCAGACCCGCCGCGCCGACGTGGCACTCCATGCCCTGCCCGACGGCTGGGTGATCGAGGCCGAACCCGCCCGCCGTGCCGCGGCCCCGCTCCTGGGGCTGGTCCACCGGCTGGCCGACCGCGCCCGCGCCCGCCCCGACCTGCCCGCGCTGCTGGACGAGGCGGTGCGCGGCCTGGCGGCGCTGACCGGGTTCGACCGTGTCCTCGCCTACCGGTTCGAGGCCGACGCCTCGGGCCGGGTGGTGGCCGAAAGCGATGCGGCCGGTCCGCCGCGGTTCCTCGGCCTGCGCTTTCCGGCCAGCGACATCCCCGCACAGGCGCGCGCGCTGTACGCCCGCAACCTGCTGCGCGTGATCGCCGACACCGAAGCGGCACCGGTGCCCCTGGTGCCCGCCGCGGCCGCCCCGGACCTGTCCATGTCCATGTCCCGCGCGGTGGCGCAGGTGCACCTGGACTACCTGCGGGCGATGGGCGTGCGGGCGTCCATGTCGGTGTCGCTGCCGGGGGACCAGCCCGGTTCACTCTGGGGGCTGCTGGCCTGCCACCACGGCCAGCCCCACGCCCCGGACTATGCCACGCGCTCGGCCGTGGAACTCTATGGCCAGATCCTCGGGCACGAGATCGCCGCGCGGCGCCGCGCGGCGGACCGCGACGCCGCAGAGGCCCTGGAACAGGCCGTCCGCACGGCCGGTCCGGCCGGATCGCGCGCGGCCCACCTTCTGCCCGTGGTGCGGGCAAGGCTCGGCTGCGACGGTGTCGCCCTGGTCGAGGCGCGGTCCGCCTCGACCGGACCTGCGGTCGACGGGGCGGGGCTCCTGCCCGGGATCGCCATCCTGCGCGCGCTGGCCGCCCGGGCCGGAACCGCCCCCGGCGAAACCCGCGCCGCGCAGTTGCCCGGGTGGGGCCAGGCCGACCTGGCCGTGGCGCTTCCGGTCACCGGGCAGTCCGCCCTCGTGCTGGTGCGCCGCCGCCCCGACACCGCCGACCTCTGGGCCGGCAACCCGGCCGAGGCGCTGACGGCCGGCCCCGCGCGCAGCTTCGCGATCTGGCGCGCGGGCGGAAACGCGCCCGCGCCCTCGCTCGACGCGGGCGAACAGGCGCTGGCCCGGGGACTTGCCGCCCAGCTTGCCGCGGCGCAGCCGCGCGCGGACGACGGACCGCCCCGGCCGGTCGTCCCCGACACGGTCCCGGCAGCCCCCGATCCGACCGCCCCCAATCTGACCCCCGACGCCCGGATCGCCCGCGCCACCCTGGACGCCGACGAAGCCCGTCACCGCGCGCGCCATGTCTTCCAGCTTGCCGCGGCACTGGCCCGCAGCACGCTGCCCCCGGCCGAAGCCGACCGCATGGCCCGGGCGCTGGCCGACCTCGCACGGACGTCGGCCGCAGCACCGGCCGATCCCCGACCGGTGCGCCTGTCGCAGCTGATCGCGGCCGAACTCGCGCCCTGGCGGCCGGGGCTTGCGGGCTGCGGCCCCCTCCGCGGCGACGATCCGCTCCTGCCGCCCGCTCTTGTGCTGCCCCTGACCATCGCGATCCACGAACTGGCCGCGAACGCCGCCCGCCACGGGGCCCTCGCGCGCCGCGGGGGCAGCCTGCACCTGCGCCTGCGCCGGTCGCGCAGGTCGGGCATCGCGCACCTCCTGTGGGTCGAGCGTGGCGGGCCCGTGCCCCGCACCGACGCGCGCCCGGGCACGGGGCGCGCCATCGTCGCCCGGGCGCTGGCGACCTTGCCAGGCGGTCATGTCCGGGTGCGGCTGGGCGCGGCCGGGCTTGCGGCCCGGTTGTCCTTCGACCTTCCGCCCGAACCCGGCACCGCGCAGGCACGGGCTTCCCTGCTTGTGGTCGAGGACGACCCGCTCGTGGCAACGGACCTGTCGCGGATGCTCGCCGATCTCGGCCACGGTCCGGTCACCATCGCCCGCACCCTGCCCGAGGCCACCGCGATGCTGCGGACAGCCTCACCCGCCGCCGTCCTGTGCGACCTGACCCTGGCCGGGGACAGCGGCTTGCCGGTCGTCACGCAGGCCCGGGACGCGGGCCTTCCGGTCATCGTGGTGTCCGGTGCCGACCCGGTCGCCGGTGCGTCCCGCGATCCGGGGCTTGTCATGCTGACAAAACCCGTCTCCCCCGCCAACCTTGCCCGCGCACTGGCAAGTGTCCTGGCCACGCCTCCGCCCGACGCCGGACCCGGTCCGGTATCCCGCGCTGACACCCGGCCGCTTGAAGATTGATCCATCTTTGATACACAGGGCGGACCATGTCCGTCGTCCCGCACATCGCTCCCACCCCTGACGAGGTGCGCAAGACCACCTGCTACATGTGCGCCTGCCGCTGCGGGATCGACGTGCACATCCGGGACGGTCAGGCGGTGTACATCGAGGGCAACCGCGACCACCCAGTGAACCGCGGCGTCCTGTGCGGCAAGGGCGCTGCGGGGCTGATGCAGCACCTCTCGCCCGCCCGCCTGCGCGCGCCCCTCATCCGCACCGGCCCGCGCGGGTCGGGCCAGTTCCGCGAGGCGTCCTGGGACGAGGCGCTGGCGCTGGCCACCTCCTGGCTCAAGCCCCTGCGCGACACCGCGCCCGAGAAACTCGCCTTCTTCACCGGCCGCGACCAGTCGCAGTCGCTCACGGGCTTCTGGGCGCAGCAGTTCGGCACCCCCAACTACGCCGCACACGGCGGGTTCTGCTCGGTCAACATGGCGGCGGCGGGCATCTACACCGTGGGCTCCGCCTTCTGGGAATTCGGCGCGCCGGACTGGGACCGCACGCGCCTGTTCCTGCTCTGGGGCGTGGCCGAGGATCATGATTCGAACCCCATCAAGATCGGCGTCGGCAAGCTCAAGGCGCGGGGCGCCAAGGTCATCGGCATCAACCCCGTGCGCACCGGCTACAACGCGGTCGCCGACGACTGGTACGGCATCACGCCGGGCACCGACGGGCTTCTGGCGCTGTCGCTGGTGCACTGCCTGCTCAAGGCCGGCCATTTCGACGCCGACTACCTGGCGCAATGGACGAACGCGCCCTGCCTTCTGGACTGCGACCCGGCGTCCCCCGACCACGGACTTCTGCTGCGCGACGACCAGGGCCGCGAACAGGTCATCGACCGCCGCACGGGGCGCCCTGCCCCCTTCGACGCGCCGGGCGTGCAGCCCGACCTTGGCGGGTCCTTGCGCCGCGCGGGCGTCACCCACGCGACCGTCTTCCGGCACCTCGCCGAGCGCTACCTGTCAACCGACCACGCCCCGGAAACCGTCGCCGACCGCACCGGCATCCCCGCACCCCGCATCCGTGCACTTGCCGCCGAACTCGCCCGCGCGGCGTTCGAGACGCCGGTGGTGATCGACCAGACCTGGACCGATTTCCGCGGCACCCGCCACGCGCAATTCACCGGCCGCCCCGTCGCCATGCACGCCATGCGCGGCATCTCGGCCCACGCGAACGGCTTCCAGACCGCCCGCGCGCTGCACCTCTTGCAGGCGATCCTCGGCACCGTGGAAACCCCGGGCGGCTGGCGGATGAAACCGCCCTACCCCAAACCGCCCGAGGCGCACCCCCGCCCGCACGCGACCCCGCATCCGGGCCAGCCGCTCGACGGGCCGCACCTGGGCTTCCCGCAGTCACCCGACGACCTGTGCCTCTGCCCCGACGGCAGCCCCCGCCGCATCGACAAGGGCTTCACCTGGGACGCGCCCTTGTCCACCCACGGCCTGATGCACATGGTCATCGCCAACGCGGTCCGGGGCGACCCGTATCCCGTCGACACGCTGATGCTCTACATGGCGAACATGGCCTGGAACTCAGCCATGAACAGCGTGGAAACCGCGGCGATGCTGACCGCCACCGATGAGGACGGCGCCTACCGCATCCCCCACATCATCGTCGCCGACGCCTACGCGTCCGAGACGGTCGCCTACGCCGACCTCGTCCTGCCCGACACGACCTACCTCGAACGCCACGACGCGATCAGCCTCCTCGATCGCCCGATCAGCGAACCCGAGGCCGCGGGCGACGCGATCCGCTGGCCGGTCGTCGAGCCCGACCGAGACGTGCGCGGCTTCCAGTCCGTCCTGATCGACCTCGGCGCGCGCCTGGCCCTGCCCGGCTTCACGCACCCCAACGGCACGCCCAGCTACCGCGACTACGCCGACTACATCCAGCGCCACGAACGCCGCCCCGGCGTCGGCCCCCTCGCCGGCTGGCGCGTGGGCGACACCGGCCTGACCCACGGCCGCGGCGCCCCCAACGACGCGCAACTCGACGCCTACCGCGCGAACGGGGGCTTCTTCCAGGCCCACATTCCGCCCGCCGCGCGCTTCATGAAACCGTGGAACGCCGACTACCAGACATGGGCCGTGGCGATGGGCTTAATCGACACGCCCCAGCCCTTCCTCATCCGCCTCTGGTCCGACCCCCTCCGCCGCTTCCAGCGCGCGGCCGAAGGGCGCGGGCACCGCCAGCCCCCCGATGCGCTCCGCCCTCGCCTGATCCGCGCGATGGACCCCGCCCCCGTCTGGTACCCGGCGACCGAGGACGACCCCGACTTCCCCCTACACGCCCTCACCCAGCGCCCGATGGCGATGTACCACTCCTGGGGCAGCCAGAACGCGTGGCTGCGCCAGATCCACGGATCAAACGTCCTGTGGCTGCCGACCGCCGTCTGGACCGCGCAGGGCTTCCGCGACGGCGACCACGCCCGCGTGACCTCGCCCCACGCCACGATCACTGTCCCCGTGGCGCACATGGCGGCCCTCAACCCCCACACCGTCTGGACCTGGAACGCCATCGGCAAGCGCGCCGGCGCCTGGGCGCTCGACCCGCGCGCGCCCGAGGCCATGCGCGGCTTCCTGCTGAACCACCTGATCAGCGAGCACCTGCCCGAGAGTGCGGGGCAGGGGCGGCTCAACGCGGACCCGGTGACCGGCCAGGCAGCGTGGTATGACCTGCGCGTGCGCATCGAGAAGGCGGCCGTCCCTGCCGAGGCGACGGAGCCTCGCCTGCCGCCTCTGGCCTCGCCGCCGGGCGTCGCCGCCCCTGCCGGGCCGCTCCGCTTCGGCGCCGCGTTCGGCCGCTCGCCGGAGAACCGCGCGCGATGACCTCGCTTCCCACGACGCCGCCCGGCAAGCGCCTCGGCCTCGTGATCGACCTCGACACCTGCGTCGGCTGNNCTGGAACGCCATCGGCAAGCGCCGCGGCGCCTGGGCCCTGTCCCCCGACGCGCACGAGGCGACCCGCGGCTTCCTGCTCAACCCCCTCATCCCCGAAACCCGTGCGGACGGCACCGCCAACGCCGACCCGGTCACCGGCCAGGCCGCCTGGTTCGACCTGCGCGTCCGGGTGGACCGCCTGACCGAACGCCCCGTCCGCCCCGACCCCGACCTGCCCGCGCTGGACAGCCCGGTCCCCCGAGAGATCGGAAGAGCACGCAGCTG
>DBBA01000183.1:0-13533 GCA_002291955.1 Rhodobacteraceae bacterium UBA996
TCACGCCGCGGCAGTGGCCTTGAGCGCGGTGGCGGCGGCGTCGAGGCGGGCGATGGCCTCGGCCAGGTCCTCGTCGGTGATCGTCAGCGGCGGCAACAGGCGCACCACGTTGTCCGCCGCGCCCACGGTCAGCACGCCCGCGTCATGGCCCGCCTTGACCACATCGGTGTTCGGGACCCGCGCCTTGAGGCCCAGCATCAGGCCCGTGCCGCGGACACTCTCGAACACGTCGGGGTGGCTGGCCACCAGCCCCTCCAGCCGCTGGCGGAAGGCTGCGCCCTTGCGGTTCACCTCGGCCAGGAAGGCCGGATCGGCGATCACGTCCATCACCGCCGCGCCAACGGCGCAGCCCAGCGGGTTGCCGCCATAGGTTGATCCGTGGGTGCCCGCGGTCATGCCGCTCGCGGCATCTTCGGTCGCCAGTACCGCGCCCAGCGGGAATCCGCCGCCGATGCCCTTGGCCACCATCATGATGTCCGGCGTGATCCCCGCCCATTCATGCGCGAACAGCCGCCCCGTCCGGCCCATGCCGCACTGAACCTCGTCGAGGATCAGGAAGATCCCGTGCGCGTCGCAGAGTTCGCGCAGACCGCGCAGGCAGTGGTCGGGCATCGGGCGGATGCCGCCTTCGCCCTGTACCGGTTCGACCATGACCGCGCCCACGTCGGGTGCCGTCACCGCCGCCCGCAGGGCGTCGTGGTCGCCCCAGGCCAGGTGCCGGAACCCCGGCAGGAGCGGCCCGAACCCCTTGACCATCTTTTCCGACCCGGCCGCGGCGATGGCGGCCGAGGAGCGTCCGTGGAACGACCCCTCGAAGGTCAGGATCGTGGTGCGATGCCCCTCGCCCCGGTCGTGGCGGTACTTGCGCGCCATCTTCACGGCCAGTTCGCAGGCCTCGGTCCCCGAGTTGGTGAAGAACACCGTGTCGGCAAAGGTCGCCGCCACCAGCCGGTCGGCCAGCGCCTGCTGTTCGGGCACGGTGAACAGGTTCGACACATGCCACAGCCGCTGCGCCTGGTCGGTCAGCGCCTGCACGATGACCGGGTGGCAGTGCCCCAGCGCGTTGACGGCGATCCCCGCCGCAAGGTCGAGGAAGCGGCGCCCGTCGGCCTCGACCAGCCAGCTGCCTTCGCCGCGGACAAAGGCCAGGGGCGCACGGTTGTAGGTGGGCAGGATCGAGGGGATCATGGGTATCCTCCGGGGTCGGGCCAGACGTGCCAGCGGCACGGAAGCGAGTCAATGGAAGGGGGGCGGGACGGGTGCGGGCCGCAAGCCCGCGGGCGGGATCAGGCGCGTCGGGCGCGCAGGCGTCGCAGGGCGGTGGTCCCGGTCATGTGGCGGGTGTAGCGGACCGCGCCCCGCGCGTCCAGTCGCGGGGCACGGTGCACGGTCCCGCCGGGTCTTGCCTAGTGTGTGCCGTCCCGGCCGCCCTTGCTTCCCTTGCCCGGCACGCCAAGATATACGACAAGGGCGTGCCCGGTTTGCGGTGGGCGGTCTGCAGGGATCGGGCGGGGCCCGGACCGGTCCCGCAGCCCCCCGTCCGGCCAAGCCGCCATCCCGTGCGGAACCTGCCGCCCCAAAGGACGACCCGATGACCTGGACCGACGAGCGTGTCGAGACGCTGAAGCGCATGTGGACCGAAGGCCAGTCGGCCAGCCAGATCGCCAAGGAACTGGGTGGGGTCACGCGCAATGCGGTGATCGGCAAGGTGCATCGCCTGGGCCTGTCGAACCGCAGCGGAATGGGCGGCAACGGCAGCGAGGGCGACGCGGGTATCGAGACCGGTCCCGCCCTGCCCGAGACCGCGGCCGCGCCCGTCGCGGTCGATCCACCGCCGCCCGAGGCGCCCGCCCCCGTCCGTGCCCCGCCCCGCGCGGTGCCCGTTCCGCCGGTCGACATGCCCGAACCCGTGCCGGTGTCCAACGTCACGACGTTGCCCGGCCCGACCGCCCCGGTCCCGCCGCGCCGCCCGGTGCTGGTTCCGGGCCAGCCCCTTCCGCCGCAGCCGTCGGTGGGAGAGATCAGTCCCGAGGCCCTGGCCACGGTGCGCGAGGTCGAGAAGAAGGCCCGCAAGATCACGCTGATGGAGCTGACCGAGCGCACCTGCAAGTGGCCGATCGGCGACCCCGCGACGCCGAACTTCTGGTTCTGCGGACTGCCGACGCAGGCCGGCAAGCCCTATTGCGAGGCGCATGTGGGCGTTGCCTTCCAGCCGATGTCGAGCCGCCGCGACCGGCGCCGCTAGGGCACGATGACCGCGCGCGTCGCCATCGTCACCGGAGCGGGGAGCGGCATCGGTCGGGCTGTCGCGCGGGATCTTGCCGCGCATGGCTGGAACGTGGCGCTCGCCGGGCGCCGCGTGGCGGCGCTGGCCGAAACGGCCGAGATGATCGGCCCGGCGGCCCTGATCCACCCATGCGACGTCACTCATCCCGCACAGGTCGACGGCCTGTTCGCGGCGACCGTCGCGCGCTGGGGGCGGGTGGACCTGCTGTTCAACAACGCAGGCATCTTCCCGCCCGTGGTCCCCGTGGACGACCTGACGCCCGACGACTGGCGCGCGGTGGTGGACGTGAACCTGAACGCCGCCTTCTGGTGCCTGCGCGCCGCCTTCCGCCAGATGAAGGCGCAGGTGCCCCAGGGCGGGCGCATCATCAACAACGGGTCGATATCGGCCACCGCGCCGCGGCCGATGTCGGCGCCCTATACCGCGACCAAGCACGCCATCACGGGGCTGACGAAGTCCGCGGCGCTGGATGGCCGTGCCCACAACATCGCCGTCGGCCAGATCGACATCGGCAATGCCGCGTCCGACATGACCGCCGCCATGTCCGCCGGTGTCCTGCAGGCCGATGGCAGCCGCCGCCCGGAACCCGTGATGGACGTGGCGCATGTCGCCCGGTCGGTGCGGCACATGGCCGACCTGCCGCTGGATGCCAATGTCCTGTTCATGACCGTGATGGCCACGGCCATGCCCTTTGTCGGCCGCGGCTGACGCGCGCCGGTCCGCGCCGGGCGGTCAGCCGTTCAGCCGGTCCAGCCGCGCCTGCACGCTGGCCCCATGGGCGCCCAGGCCCTCGCTGTCCGCCAGCCGCGCGGCCGAGGGGCCGATGGCCTTGAGCGCCTCGGGCGTCATCCGCGCCACGGTCGTGCGCTTCATGAAGTCGAGGACCGACAGCCCCGACGAAAACCGCGCCGAGCGTGCCGTGGGCAGGACGTGGTTCGGCCCGCCGACATAGTCGCCCACCGCTTCGGGCGTGAAGGGGCCGAGAAACATCGCCCCGGCATGGGTGATCCGGGCCGCCAGCGCCTCGGGGTCGTTGACCAGCAGTTCCAGGTGTTCGGGGGCGATCCGGTCGGTCAGGGCGGCGGCCTCGGCCAGATCGCGCACCACGATGGTCGCGCCGAAGTCGCGCCAGCTGGCCCCGGCGATGGTGGCGCGGGGCAGGGTGGTCAGGTGACGCTCCACCGCCGCCGTCACGGCACGGGCCAGCCCGGCATCGGGGGTGATCAGGATGGCCTGGGCGCTTTCGTCATGCTCGGCCTGGGACAGCAGGTCGAGCGCGATCCAGTCGGGGTCCTGCCCGCCCTCGGCCACCACCAGGATCTCGGACGGCCCGGCGATCATGTCGATCCCGACCCGCCCGAACACCCGCCGCTTGGCTGCCGCGACCCAGGCGTTGCCGGGGCCGGTGATCTTGTCGACCGGCGGGATCGTGGCGGTCCCGTAGGCCAGCGCCGCGATGGCCTGCGCGCCCCCCACCCGGTAGACCGCCTGCACCCCCGCGAGCCTGCAGGCATAGAGGACCAGCGGGTTCACCGCGCCCCCGGGCGTGGGGCAGGCCACCACCAGCCGCGGCACGCCGGCCACCTGCGCCGGGATCGCGTTCATCAGGACGGACGAGGGGTAGGACGCCTGCCCCCCCGGCACATACAGGCCCGCCGAGGCGACCGGGGTCCAGCGCCAGCCAAGGCTCGCCCCCGCGGGGTCGGTCCAGCGGGCATCCTCGGGGCGCTGGCGGTCGTGATAGGCGCGGATCCGGGCGGCGGCGAGGTCGAGCGCGGCGCGGTCCTCGGGCGGGACCTTGGCGATGTGGGCGTCGATCTGAGCGTCAGAGAAGGCCAGCGTCGCGGGGGTCAGGTCGAGCCGGTCGAACCGGGCGGTGAGCTCGGTCAGGGCGGCATCCCCCCGCGCCCGGACGTCGGCGATGATCGCGGCCACGTCGGCGTCGACCTCGGGCGCGTCCTCGCGCTTCATGGACAGGAGCCGGGCAAAGGCGTCCTCGAAACCGTGGTCGCGGGTGGACAGGTGCAGGGGCATGGCCGGGGTGCCTTGGGGTCAGGGATACCCCGGGCAGATAGCGGGACCGGGGGGGAAGGGCAATTGCCCGGGGCCGGGCCGGGGTTTGTGCACATGTGCACAAACGGTCAAGGGATTGATACCATTGGGAAAGCAGTGTGCACGGTAGGGTCTGGTTAACCTTGGTGGACGAGGGGGAGCGGGGGCGGGCGTTGCGGGGGCCGTCCGGGCGTGTTCACGCCCGGTTAACCACGATCCGGCAAGCCGTAGGCATGCCTATGTACCGCCGCCCCCATGTCACCGGCGCCCGGGTGTTCTTCACCGTCGCGCTGGCTGCGCGCGGGTCGGCGCTGCTTGTCGAGGAAATCGCCCGACTGCGCGAGGCCGTCCGCGCGACCCGCGCCGAGCGTCCGTTCGGGATCGACGCGTGGGTGGTGCTGCCGGACCACCTGCATTGCGTGTGGAGCCTGCCCGCGGGGGATGCGGATTTCTCGGGCCGGATGGGTGCGATCAAGGCCCGGTTCTCCATGGCTTGCCGTAGGGCGGGGTTCACCCCGCCGCTGCCTGTCGGACGGGCGAATGGCGGGGTGAACCCCGCCCTACGAAGAAAGGGAGAGGTCGGGCTTTGGCAACCGCGGTTCTGGGAACACCACATCCGGGACGAGGACGATTACCGGGCGCACGTCCGGTATTGCTGGGGCAATCCGGTCAGGCACGGACTGGTGGCGCGCGCCGTCGATTGGCCGTGGTCGTCGATCCATCGGGACATCCGGGCGGGACGGGTCGAGCCGGAATGGGCCGGCGAGACGATGGAGGGCGCGTTCGGGGAGTAGGGTGGGTGGAACCCACCGGACGGTGTGCATCCGGACGGGCGGGATGGAGGGTTGGCACCCACCCTACGGCTTGCAGAGACGGAAGGCGCGTTCGGGGCGTAGGGTGGGTGGAAACCACCGGGTGTTGTGCATCCGGACGGGTGTGGTGGTGGGTTGGCACCCACCCTACGCTTGCTCACACTACGGCTTCCAGCCGGAGGATCACGCAATTTGCTTCAAAGCCATATCGTAGCTGTCTCGAGATGGAGCCGCTTGGAACGCTGGTATTGCATTACCGACCACGGACATGGCCGCCTCTATAAACTCACTGGGTGTAAGGGCTCCGAAGATGAGGGCACTTAGCTTCAGGCACGGAACATAGCAGTAACCGCTTTCACCTCGCTCATCTATCAGCCTCCACTCGCGCTCGTAGCCCCACTGATCCGATTTGCTGAGGAAAAGCGCGTCAAAAGCGGCATATCGTGTGTCTTTGAGAGCCGGTCCTTTCTTTGATCGACCAGCAAATACTCTTAGCTCCGCTGTCGTGATCTTCGGGCGCTCAGTGACGTACCGCACCTGCAAAGGAAATGCTGTTCCACTTGCCCATTCGTCTCTTATGCAAGAGAAGCGCAAGCAGAACCCGGTGTGATTCTCGCTGTAGTGTGCCCACATTGGAATGTTGCTGTCGGTGTCTGAGAAGCACGCCAAATTCGTCTTCGTTGGCAGTGCTTCCAGAACCTTTCGCGGCGCATACTTCTCGGCCCGGACTGATTCATAGCCAGGCCTCATCTTCTTTGTGAGAACGCGATATTCAGACCGGGACAATGCCTTTCCTTGCAGTTCAGATGCGCGATCTCTACTTATGATTCTTTTATGGCCATGCTGAAGCTTCAGTTCGTTAAGAATATCGCGGGCGCTTTGCTCCACGTAAGTTGGGCGAAAATCGAATGGATCGTTAAGGTTCGACGCAACTGAAAAATAGATTCGGCGGCTTTTGTGGGCTTCGGCTATTTCGTTGAGTGCATATGATGTGCTTGAACGCCTGTATCGAAACAGAAAATTCGGATCTGAAATAGCCACGATGGGAACGCCCCCGCTTGAGTATGCGAAAACAACGAGATGGTTCAGCCTCAAACCGCATGCAAGCATGCAACATTCAGGGTTCTACGCCGCCCGCTCCCCCGCCACGGTCCGGTCGCCGCGCCCGGCGAGGAGACCGGACACCGAGATATCCTCGTCGATGGTCGGCCAGTGCAGGCCGTAGGGGCTGATCTCGACCCCGGCGCGCTCCGCAGCCGTGGCGCGCATCAGGCGGGGGAACCAGGCGAGGGGGACGCCGATCACGCGGGCGTCGGTCAGGGTGACCCACATGGTGTCGTCGTCGAAGCGCACGCTGTCAGCCGAAATGTCCATGCCATGCCTCCGTGATCCGGGCCGCGTTGTCCGCCACAAGGGCGGTCAGGCGGCGCAGGGTGCGGGCGTCGAAGCCGGTGCTGGCGGCCAGCGCCACGTCCGGTTGCACCCAGAACTTCGCCTCGCCACCGTCCTTGCGCACTTGGATGTGCACGGGTTCGCGGGGGTCGCCTTCGTTGGAGTAGAAGAAGAAGCGGAACCCATCGAGCACGAAGACGGTTGGCATGGCGCGAGCCTAGCAGAGGCGGGGGGCGCTGTCAGGAATCCATTTTGAGCGCATTGATGAACGCTTCCTGCGGGATCTCGACCTTGCCGAACTGGCGCATCTTCTTCTTGCCCGCCTTCTGCTTTTCCAGAAGCTTCTTCTTGCGGGTGATGTCGCCGCCGTAGCACTTGGCCGTCACGTCCTTGCGCATCGCCGAGATCGTCTCGCGCGCGATCACGCGGCCGCCGATGGCGGCCTGGATCGGGATCTTGAACATGTGGCGGGGGATCAGGTCCTTGAGCTTTTCGCACATCACGCGGCCGCGGCTTTCGGCCCGGTCGCGGTGGACCATCATGGACAGCGCGTCCACCGGTTCCTCGTTCACCAGGACCTGCATCTTGACGAGGTGATCCTCGCGGTAGCCGGTCAGGTGGTAGTCGAAGGACGCGTAGCCCTTGGTCACGGATTTCAGGCGGTCGTAGAAGTCGAACACGACCTCGTTCAGGGGCAGGTCATAGACCACCATCGCGCGGTTGCCGGCGTAGGTGAGCTGTTCCTGGATGCCGCGGCGGTCTTGGCAGAGTTTCAGGACGTCGCCGAGGTATTCGTCGGGGACGAGGATCGTCGCCTGGATGCGCGGTTCCTCGATGTGATCGACATAGGTGAGGTCGGGCATGTCGGCGGGGTTGTGCAGTTCCCGCACGGTGCCGTCGCGCATGTGGATGTGATAGACGACCGACGGCGCGGTGGTGATGAGGTCGATGTCGAATTCGCGTTCGAGGCGTTCGCGCACGACCTCGAGGTGCAGAAGGCCGAGGAACCCGCAGCGGAAGCCGAAGCCGAGGGCCGCGGAGGTTTCCATTTCCGACGTGAAGGAGGCGTCGTTCAGCGCGAGTTTCTCGATCGCGTCGCGCAGGTCCTCGAACTCGGCGGCGTCCACGGGGAAGAGGCCACAGAACACCACGGGGACCGAGGGCTTGAAGCCCGGGAGCGGCGTGTCGGTGCCGCCCTTTTCGTGGGTGATGGTGTCGCCCACGCGGGTGTCGCGGACCTGCTTGATGGAGGCGGTGAACACGCCGATCTCGCCGGGGCCGAGTTCGCCGATGTCCTGCATGGCAGGTTTCAGGACAGCGAGGCGGTCGATGCCGTAGATGGCGCCGGTCTGCATCATGCGGATGCGGTCGCCCTTGCGCACGACGCCGTCCATGACGCGGATCATGACGACGACGCCGAGGTAGGCGTCGTACCACGAGTCCACCAGCATCGCCGTGAGCGGCGCGGTGCGGTCGCCCTTGGGGGCGGGCAGGCGGGTCACGATGGCTTCCAGCACGTCGGGGATGCCGAGGCCGGATTTGGCGCTGATCGGGATGGCGTCGGAGGCGTCGAGCCCGATGACATCCTCGATCTGGGCCTTGACGCGGTCGGGTTCGGCGGCGGGCAGGTCGATCTTGTTGAGCACCGGCACGATCTCGTGTCCCGCGTCGATGGCCTGGTAGACGTTGGCGAGCGTCTGGGCTTCGACCCCTTGCGAGGCGTCCACCACCAGAAGCGACCCTTCGACCGCGCGCATGGAGCGGCTGACCTCGTAGGCGAAGTCCACGTGGCCGGGCGTGTCGATGAGGTTGAGGGTGTAGGTGTGGCCGTCCTTCGCGGGGTACTCGATGCGGACGGTGTTGGCCTTGATGGTGATGCCGCGTTCGCGCTCGATATCCATCGAGTCCAGCATCTGCTCCTTCATGTCGCGTTCGGCGACGGTGCCGGTGAGCTGGATCAGCCGGTCGGCCAGGGTGGATTTCCCGTGGTCGATGTGGGCGACGATGGAGAAGTTTCGGATGCGCGCGGGGTCGGTCATGGGGCGCGATATGGAGGGGATTTGGGGGGTTGGCAATGGTTGCCGCCGCCGCGGGGCGCGGGGGCCCCGGAATTAACGAACCCCGCGCCTCGACCCCTTGAGGGGGGAAGCGCGGGGCCGCCGCACCACCAACCATTCAACCTTAACGCCACGTTAATCGCCCATGGCGCCGCGGATGGGAAGGCGCCTTTTTGGACAGGTTGTTTCAGGCGCGGCCCGTTTGTCGGAAAAGTGCTTTGCGTGCAGGGGCTTCGCAGGTGCGGCATCGGGCATGACAAATTCTTGCTGCACCGTAATCCGGAGTGAGGCGTGGCGCTGGCGCAACATGATGGGGGTGCTGACCCCCACCTCAACCATAGGCTGAGGTGGGGAGGGCGACTCGGGCCTATTCGGCGGCTTCCACCAGATTGCGGGGCGGGCGCCCGCCGCGTTCGACCGACCCGAGCCGGGCCGCCAGCGCGTCGAGTTCCACGCGCGCGGCGGCGAGGTCGTCGCGGGTGCGCGACAGGTCCTCGGCGAGGACATGGGACGGCACCTCGGCCGGTTCCTGTTCCTTGGGGCCGACGATCCAGCCGAACAGGCGACCAAGGAGCCACTGCAGGTCGTCCATGATCAGGTAGAACGAGGGCACCACGATGAGGCTGAGGATCGTGGACACGATGATGCCGCCGATCACGGCGATGGCCATGGGGGCGCGGAAGCTGCCGCCCTCGCCCACGCCCAAGGCCGAGGGGAGCATCCCCGCCGACATGGCGATCGAGGTCATCACGATGGGTTGGGCGCGCTTGTGGCCGGCCTCCATCATGGCGGTGACGCGGTCCATGCCGCGGGCCTTCATCTCGATGGCGAAATCCACGAGCAGGATCGCGTTCTTCGTCACGATCCCCATCAGCATCAGGATGCCGATGAGCACGGGCATGGACACGGCGTTGCCCGTCACGATCAGCCCCGCGGCGACCCCGCCGATGGCGAGCGGCAGCGAGAACAGGATGGTGAAGGGCTGGATGACCGACCCGAACAGCAGGATCAGCACGGTCAGCACCAGCATCAGGCCCATGACCATCGCGTTGACGAAGCTTTGCGTCAGTTCCGCCTGGATTTCCGCATCGCCCGATTCCGCCACGCGGACGGTGGGCGGCAGTTCCACGCTGGCCACGATTTCCTGGAACCGCGCGGTGGCAGTGCCAAGCGCCACGCCCGGGGGCAGGTTCGCCCCGATGGTGGCGCGGCGTTCGCGGTTCAGGCGGTCGATGCCCGAGGCGCCTTCGGTCAGGGTGATGTCGGCCACGGCGGCCAGCGGCACGGTGGCGCCCGTGTTCGTCGGCACGCGCAGCGCCCCGAGCCGCGCAAGGTCGGCCTTCACGCCTTCGTCCACCTGCACGCGCACGGGGATCTGCCGGTCGTCGATGGACACCTTGGCCAGCGCCGCGTCAAAGTCGCCGATGGTGGCCACGCGGACGGTTTCGGCGATGGCAAAGGTCGTCACGCCAAGGCGCGCGGCTTCGTCGAGCCGCGGGGTGACCTGCACCTCGGGGCGGGGCAGGGCGCCTTCCGACGCCACGCCCGCCAACAGCGGATCGCCGCGCAGCGCGGTTTCGAGCCGCGCCACGGCTTCGGTCAGGTCGGCCTGCGAGGACGACAGGATCGAATAGGAGATGTCGCGTTCGCCCCGGTCGTTCAGCTTGAACACGCGCACGTCCGGCACGTCGGCGATGGCGGCCAGGATGTCGGCCTCGACGTCCCACTGCGGGCGTTCGCGGCCGGTGTTCTCGACCTCGGGGATGAAGGGGCCGACGACGGGGATCGCGCGCACCGCTTCGTTCAGCTTCAGGAGCAGCGAGTGGTCGAGCCGTTCCAGAAGCACGGTGACGGACGCGCGCCGCACCTCGCGGTCGCCGGTGGGGGAGGACCCGCCCAGCACGAAAACGTCCTGCACGCCGTCGATGTCGCGGATGCGTTCGAGGATCTGCGCGGTCACGCGGTCGGTATCGTCGAGGGTGGCGCCCGGCGGCAGTTCCACCGACAGGGGCACGCGGCTGACGTCTTCGGGCGGGATGAAGCTGCCGGGGATCTGCACCATGAAGTAGAGCGACACGGCCAGCGCGCCGATGGCGCCCAGAAGCGTAAGGTATTTCGCCTTCAGCGTCTTCTTCACGAACCACAGGTAGCCGCGCATGATCGGGCCGTCCTTGGCGTCGTGGTCGTGGCCTGCGTCGGAGGCGCGCATCAGGTAGGCCGCCATGAGCGGCGTGATGAGGCGCGCGACCAGCAGCGAGAAGATGACCGAGATGGCGACGGTCAGGCCGAACTGCGCGAAGTACTGCCCCGGAATGCCCGGCATGAAGCTGACCGGCACGAACACCGCGACGATGGTGGCCGACGTCGCGATCACGGCCAGACCGATCTCGTCGGCGGCATCCATCGCGGCGCGGTAGGGGGTTTTCCCCATGCGCATGTGCCTTGCGATGTTCTCGATCTCCACGATGGCGTCATCGACCAGGATGCCGGTGGCCAGCGTGATCGCCAGGAACGACACGAGGTTCAGCGAGAAGCCGAGCAGGTCCATGATCCAGAAGGTGGGCACCGCCGACAGGGGCAGCGCCACGGCCGCGATCAGGGTCGCGCGCCAGTTCCGCAGGAACAGGAGCACCACGAGGACGGCGAGGATCGCGCCCTCGATCAGGGTGTGGAGCGCGGCCTTGTAGTTGCCGTAGGTGTAATAGACCGTGTCATCGACCAGCTGGATGCCGACGCTGGGGTTGTTCGCGCGCACGGTGTCGAGCTGGGCGTTCACCACCTCGGCCACGGACACCTCGGACGCGCCCTTGGCCCGGAACACGGCAAAGGTCACGACGGGTTCGCCGTTGAAGCGCGAGAAGGACCGCAGCTCCTGATAGGTATCCTCGACCCGGCCGAGGTCGGCGAGGCGCACGAAGCGCCCCGAGGAGAGTGCGATGGTGGTGTTGGCCAGATCCTCGACCGCCTGCGCGTCGCCGAGGATGCGGATGGCCTGTTCGCCCTCGCCGATCTCGGTCCGGCCGGAGCCGAGGTTGACGTTGGTGGCGCGCAGTTGCTGGCTGACCTGGGCGGCGGTGATGCCGAAGCTGTCCAGCCGCACGGGGTCGAGGGTGACCCGCACCTCGCGGTCGGCGCCGCCGAAGCGGGTGACGCGGCCCACGCCGGGCTGGCCCTGCAGGCGGCGGGTGATCTGGTCTTCGACGAACCAGGACAGTTCCTCCATCGTCATGTCGGGGGCCGACACGGCGAAGGTCATGATCGCCTGGCCTTCGACGTCGATCTTGGCGACGATGGGGGTGTCCACGCCGCCGGGCAGGTCGCCGAGGATCTGGTCGATGGCGTCCTTGACGTCCTGCACGGCCTGTTCGGTCGGCACTTCCATGCGGAATTCGACCGCGGTGGTGGAGGTGCCGTCGGACACGGTCGAGATCACGTTCTTGACCCCGGTGATGCCCGCCACGGCATCCTCGATCTGCTTCGTGACCTGGCTTTCCAGTTCGGCGGGGGCGGCGCCGGCCTGGGTGACGGTGACGGCCACCAGCGGCACGTCGATGGTGGGGAAGCGGGTGATCGGCAGGTTGTTGAAGGACTGCCAGCCCAGCACCATCAGGATGACGAAGGCAAGGATCGGCGCGATCGGGTTGCGGATCGACCAGGCGGAGAAGTTCATCGGAAAGGCTCCCCTAGTTCGAGGCGACCGGCGCGTCGGCCGGAACGGGGTTGATGCGGTCGCCGGGGCGCACGAAGGCGCCGGCGCGGGTGACAAGCTGGTCGCCGGCGGCGAGGCCCTGCACGATCTCCACCAGCGCGCCGTCGCGGATGCCGGTGGTGACGGGGACGCGGGCCACCTGGCCGTCGGTCACGCGCAGGGCGGTGCTGTCGGCAGCGATGGCGGTGATGGGGGCGGCGAGCGCGGTGCGTTCGGCGATCAGGATCTCGGCCTCGGCGAACATGCCGTCGCGGACAAGGGTGCTGTCATCGACGGCGATGCGGACGCGGCCAAGGCGGGTGGCGCCGTCCACGGTCGGCTCGATCAGGCGGACGGTGCCGGTGACGGGCAGGGGCTGGCCGAGCGCGCGGAGCGTGACGGGCTGGCCGGGGGCGAGACGCATCAGGTCGGTCTCGGTGACGTCGGCGTGGAGTTCGAGGGCACCGTCGCGGATGATGGTGAACATCGGTCCGCCCGCGGCGGACGCGATGGCGCCGACCTGGGCCGCGCGGGCGACGATCACGCCCGCGACGGGGGCCGCGATCCCGGTGCGGCCAAGGTTCAGGTCCACGTTGGCGATCTGCGCGTCGATCAGGCCGATCTGGGCTTCGGCGCTGGCCTTGGCCTCGGTCGCGGCCAGGACGCGGGCCTCGGCGGTGGCGAGTTGCGCTTCGGCCTGTTCGAGCGACGCCTGGGCGGCGTTGCCCTGGGCCCGCAGCGCGCGGGTCCGGGTGGCGGTGCGCAGCGCCTCGTCGCGCGAGGCGGTTGCCTCGGCCACCTGGGCACCTGCCTGCGCGATCGACGCCAGCGCCGCGGCGCGGCTGGCCAGCAACTGGCTGCGCTGGAGTTCGAGGGCGGATTGCGACAGGCGGGCGAGGACCTGTCCGGCCTCGACGCGGTCGCCCACGTCGGCCAGCACCTCTTGCACGGCCTGGCCTTCGACCTCGGGCTGGACGAAGGCGGTTTCGGCCGGGCGGAAGGTGCCCGACGCGATGATGCGGTCGCGCAGCGTCGCCTGTGCCACGGCGGTGACGGTGATCGCGGGCAGGGCGACGGTCACGGGTGCCGGCGCGGGCGTGTCCTGTGCGGCAAGGGGCGCGGGCAGGCTGACGGCCGCCAGCACGGCCAGGACAGCGGCAAGGCGAGGAGCAGGGGAGCGATGGGTCGGGCGCGACATGGGGTTATTCCGCGGCAGAGGCATGGGGAGCATGGGAGGGAGCATGG
>DBBA01000183.1:13877-14326 GCA_002291955.1 Rhodobacteraceae bacterium UBA996
TGGACGGCACCGGCTGCGACGATGTCGTCGAGCATCCGGTCGATGGTGGCGATGGTCAGGTCGATCAGGGCGGGATCGCGGTCGTGGTCGGGCTGCATGGCCACGCCCTTGAACAGGATGACCAGAAAGCGCGCGTGGGTGGCGAACCTGGCTGCAGCATCGGCTTCGGGCAGACCGGCCAGCAGCGCAAAGACGCGGACGAGGTAGCGTTCAACCTCGTCCTCCATCCGGCGCGAGATGGCGCCGATCTCGGGCTTGCGCAGGCTTGCGGCCTCGATCTCCGCCCAGAGCGGACCGTCGCAGTCAGCCTTGTTCTGCAATTCATGCCGCATGGCGCCCAGGAAGGCTGCGCGCGGGTCGGGGGCGGCCATGATGTGGGTGAAGATCGTCCCGACCTCGGACAGGTCGTGCTGCACGAGGCTTTCGACGATGGCATCCTTGGACGGGAA
>DBBA01000189.1 GCA_002291955.1 Rhodobacteraceae bacterium UBA996
ACCGAGATCTACCGCGGCGCCGAATACGCGGTGAACTTCGTGCCCAAGGTGAAGCTCGAGATCGTGGTGCCCGAAGCCATGGCCGACCAGGTGGTCGAGACCATCGCCCGCACCGCCAAGACCGAGAAGATCGGCGACGGCAAGATTTTCGTCCTGGATGTGGAAAGCGCCCTGCGCGTCCGCACCGGGGAACTCAACGAAGACGCGCTCTGATCGGGGCCGGAGAGCAAGGGGAGCAAATAAACCTATGACGACTCTGACCAAACTTGCAGGACTGTCGGGCGCATTGGCCGCCCTGTCGGCCCTGCCCGCCTGGGCGCAGGACGCCGCAGCGGCGACGACCGAAGCCGCGGCGGATGCGACCGGCGGCCTGATCCTGAACCCCAGCGTCGAACAGATGGCGACGATGGTGAACAAGGGCGACACGACCTGGATGCTGGTGTCCTCGGCGCTCGTGCTGATGATGTCGATCCCGGCGCTGGCGCTGTTCTACGGCGGCCTTGTCCGCACCAAGAACATGCTGTCGCTCCTGATGCAGGTCTTCATGATCGTCTGCATCTCGGCGCTGATGTGGGTCGCCGTGGGCTACTCGCTGGCCTTCACACCGGGCAATCCATTCATCGGCGGCCTCGACAAGGCGTTCCTGTCCGGCGTGGGCGTCGGCACCTACGCCGCGACGTTCTCGAACAACGTCTACATCCCGGAATACGCCTTCGTCATCTTCCAGATGACGTTTGCCTGCATCACGCCCGCGCTGATCGTCGGCGCCTTTGCCGAGCGGATCAACTTCTGGCCGCTGATGCTGTTCACCGTCGGCTTCCTCCTGTTCGCCTACTACCCGATCGCGCACATGGTGTGGTTCTGGGCCGGCCCGGACTTCCTCCCGGTCGAGGAATACGCCAACGACAAGGGCCTGCTGTGGGGCTGGGGTGCCTTGGACTTCGCGGGCGGCACCGTGGTGCACATCAACGCCGGGATCGCGGGCCTCGTGGGCTGCCTGATCATCGGCAAGCGCATCGGCTTCGGCAAGGACAACATGGCGCCGCATTCGCTGACGCTGACGATGGTGGGCGCGGCGCTGCTGTGGGTCGGCTGGTTCGGCTTCAACGCGGGCTCGAACCTGGAAGCCAACGCCTATGCCACGCTCGCCTTCATCAACACGTTCGTGGCGACCGCAGCGGCAACCCTGTCGTGGTCCATCGTCGAGCAGATCCGCCACGGCCGCCCCTCGCTTCTGGGCGCGGTGACCGGCGCGGTGGCGGGACTTGTCGCCATCACCCCGGCCTCGGGCTTCGCCTCGCCGATGGGTGCGATCGCCCTTGGCTTGGTGGTGTCGCCGCTGTGCTACATCTTCGTGTCGTGGGTGAAATCGGCGCTGAACTACGACGACAGCCTTGACGTGTTCGGTCTGCATGGCGTGGCCGGGATCGTCGGCGCCATCGGCACCGGCATCGTCGCCGACCCGGCGCTGGGTGGCGCGGGCTACTACGACTTCACCCAGTTCCCGGCGGTGGTGGCCGACTACAGCATGGGCGCGCAGGTCTGGATCCAGATCCAGGCGGTGGCCGTCACCGTGGTCTGGACGGGTGTCGTGTCCGCGGTGCTGTTCTACGCGATCAAGGTGATCTTCGGCCTGCGTCCGACCCCCGAGGCCGAGCGTCAGGGCCTGGACCAAACGTCGCACGGCGAAAGCGCCTACAACATGTGACAGCCTTTCGGGGGGCGGGTCCGCGACCGGCCCCCCGGCATCCGATTGCCTCGCCTGACACCTCCTCCCGTCAGGCCGGGATCCTCGCCCGGGCGCTCGCGCCCGGGCTTTTTTGTTGGGCAACGCCGGACCTCCGATGGCATGCTTCCGGCGCCGCTTGCGCCGTGTCGTGCACCCGGTCGGCGCAACGCCCGCTGCGGCAACCCCGCGGTCATCTTGCCTGACAAAAGATGAACGTGCACAGTGTTTCTGTATTGTTGTCAGTGGTTTGACCGTTTGTGCACATGTGCACAAACCGGCCGGCAGGGGGGCTAGGGCCCCGCGGTCAGCACCGCCTCGACCCGGCGGTTCCGGGCGCGCCCCTCGGGCGTGGCATTGCTCGCCCGCGGGGCCAGCCAGCCCGCCCCCTCGGCCGCGACCCGGGCCGGATCGGCCCCGAACCGGCCCACCAGCACCGCCGCCACGGCCTCGGCCCGGCGGCGGGACAGGGCGATGTTGGCCGCCAGCGTCCCCTCGCCATCGGTATGGCCCACCAGGGTGACCCTTGCCGCCGGGTTCGCCGCCAGGAACCCCGCCAGCGCCGCGAGCGACGCCGCTTCGCCCCCGGCCAGCGCCGCCGCCCCCGTCTCGAAGACCAGGTCGTCAAGCGGGACATGCCCGTCCGCGACCAGCCGCGCGACCGGATCGCTCACCGGGGCCGCCCCTGCGGGCGCCGCAGGCTCGGCAGGCCCGGACGCGGCCGCCGACGGGACCGGGACCGGCTCCGGCTCCCGCCCGTCCGTCGCGTCCGGGGGCGCGATCCGCGTGACCTCCACATGCAGGGCCGCCGCGCCGCGGCTGACCAGAAGCCCTACCGCCCGGTCCCCGTCCGCCGCCGTCAGGTACCGGAAGTCGCCGAGGTTCACATGCATGTCCGGCTCCGGCGTGACCGGCAGCCCGTAGCGGAAGTCGAACCCCCCGCAGGCCCGCGTGTCGCAGTCCAGCACCACGCCGAAGCCCGCCGCAGCCAGCTGGGCCGCAAGGTCCGCCATCAGCGCGGCGGTCGTGCCCTCGCCCGGCAGGCGCCACGCCTCGGTCCGGGCGACGCCCGGCAGGTCCAGCCGCGGGACCCCGTCGGTCCCGGCAGGCCCGGCGGCCACGGCCCCGCCATCCCGCGCCACCGTCAGCACCGCCCCATCCGGCAGCCGCGGAACCTCGGCCGTCGCGGGCAGCGCCGCAAGACCAAGCAGGGCGGCCGCGGCGGCCCTCATGGCGCGGGGGCCCGCCGATAGTGATAGCCCGCCACGTCCACCATCCCCACGCCCGCATACAGCGCCCGCGCGCCCCCGTTCGCGACAGTCACCGCCAGGGCCAGCGTCCGGGCGCCATGGTCTGCCGCGCAGCCCGCCGCGCAGGACAGCATCCGACGGGCGATCCCCTGCCGCCGGGCGGCGGGCAACACCGCCATCGCGTGGACCATCGCGATCCCGCCGGACAGCGCGACAAAGGCCGCGCCCACGGGCGCATCCGGGGGGCCGGCGACCACTGTCGTGCGGGGGCCCGCCACCCGGTCCATCACCGCGCGGCGGGCGGGGCCGATCCCCTCGGCCGCCCACATCCGGTCCGGCGCCAGGCCCGGGGGCCACTGCGCCGCGATCCCGTCCCCGGGCGGGGGCAGGTCTGCCGCCGCAATCGGCACCGCCATCAGCCGCGTCGGATCGGCGACCGTCCACCCGTGCCCGGCCAGAAGCGCATCCAGATCGTCCTGCCCGGCGCGCACCTGCACGATCCCGCTCTCGCCGAGTGCGGCCATCTCCGTCACCAGCAGGGGCAGATGACCGGGCCCGACCGGCCCCAGGGCGGTGGCCGCCGACACGCGCGATCCGCCCCCCGCGCCGTCGCGGATCACCCAGGGCCCCGCCCGGTGCGCCGCCCGCGGCGGCCATGTCGCCTCGAGCGCGGCGAACAGGTCGGCAGCGGCGGGCAGGGTCACCCCGGTGCCCCCGGGAACGCCGCCGCCAGCGCCGCGACCGCGGCATCGACCGCCACCCCGTCCGGCCCGCGCACGACAAGGTTGGTGC
>DBBA01000306.1 GCA_002291955.1 Rhodobacteraceae bacterium UBA996
GATGGCGGCTTCCCGAAATGGCAGGCCGAAGGCCACGCCGTGGAGGACATGCCCCCCGTCATCCGCGACCGCCACATCACCGTCAGCCGCCAGAACCAGCTGGTGCGCGACGTGACCCAGGTCGCCGCTGCGGCCAAGCTCGGCGACTGGGCCATTGCGGACGCCCGCAGCCCCGGGCGCTTCCGCGGCGAGGAACCCGAACCGCGCCCCGGCCTGCGCGGCGGCCACATCCCGGGGTCGCTGAACGTGCACTACCGGACGCTTCTGAACGCTGACGGCACGATGAAATCCCCCGCCGACCTGGCCGCGGTCTTTGCCGCCGCGGGGGTGGACCCCGCCAAGCCGGTCATCACCACCTGCGGGTCCGGCGTGTCGGCCGCAATTCTTTCGCTCGCCCTGGAAATACTCGGCCGCCGTCATGCGTTGTACGATGGTTCATGGGCCGAATGGGGCAGCTACGGCGACCTCAGGGTCGCAACCGGAGAAGCATGATGTTCGAAACCCTCACCCCCGAGGCCCCGGACAAGATCCTGTCCCTGATGGCCGCCTTCCGCGCCGATCCGCGGGCCACGAAGATCGACCTCGGCGTAGGTGTCTACAAGGATGCGGACGGGCGCACCCCCGTGATGCGCGCGGTCAAGGCCGCGGAACGCAAGCTGTGGGAGACCGAGGCCACCAAGACCTACACGGGGCTTGCCGGTGAACCCGCCTTTGCCGACGCGATGCGCACACTGATCATGGGCGATGCGGCACCCGCCGCCCGCGTGGCCGCCGCCGCCACCCCGGGCGGGACGGGCGCGATCCGGCAGGGGTTCGAACTGGTCCGCATGGCCGCGCCCGGGGCGACCGTCTGGCTGTCGGCACCGACCTGGCCGAACCACCCGTCGATCCTGAAGTATCTCGGCATCCCCATGGCCGAATACCGCTACTTCCATGACGCGACGCGCGGGGTCGATTTCGACGGCCTGATGGCGGATCTCGCCCGCGTGGGCCGGGGCGATGCGGTGCTGTTGCACGGCTGCTGCCACAACCCCACCGGCGCGAACCTGACGCCCGAGCAGTGGGGGCAGGTGGCCGACCTTCTGAACGCCCGCGGTGCGGTGCCGTTCGTCGATATCGCCTACCAGGGCTTCGGCGACGGTCTGGATGCGGATGCGATCGGCACCCGCACCATCGTCGCGCGCTGCCCCGAGGTCATCATCGCGGCGTCCTGTTCCAAGAACTTCGGCATCTACCGCGAACGTACCGGGCTGATCATGGCCTTGGGTGACGAGGCGCGGCAGACCGTGATGCAGGGGACGCTCGCGTTCCTCAACCGGCAGAACTTCTCGTTCCCGCCCGACCACGGCGCGCGGCTGGTCACGATGATCCTGACCGACCCCGCGCTGCGGGCGGATTGGGAAGCGGAACTGGAACAGGTCCGCACCGGGATGCTGGGCCTTCGCGCGCAGCTGGCCGCCGAACTGCGCCAGCGCACGAACTCGGACCGCTTCGACTTCATCGCCCGCCACCGCGGCATGTTCTCGCGCCTGGGCGCCACGCCGGACCAGGTGGAACGGATGCGGGCCGAGGCGGGCATCTACATGGTGGGCGATTCGCGGCTGAACATCGCCGGGCTGAACGCAGGCACGGTGCCCGTGCTCGCCGAGGCGATCGTCGCCGCCGGCGTGTAGCGGAGGCGGGGGGCGCTGCCCCCCGGCCTGACCTGCGGACGCCCGTGGACATGGTCCACGGGCGTTCTGCGCTGAACGATGCCCACCGGGCATCGTTCCGGGCGCGCCTCACCCCCCCCCGGGATGTCTTCGACAGGATGAAGAGGCAGGCGCGCCGTCGCCTATTGCAGCACCTGATCCTCGGGCCAGTCGAGGCGGTGTTCCAGCGTGATCTCCTGCGTGGCGCCCGGCGCGAGGTCGAAGGTCCAGGCGAGGATACCGCGCTGGCCGTCCACGTCGGTCTCGTCCGGCATCGGCGCGGCGGACCAGGTGACCGCCAGCGCGTCCTGTTCGGACACGGGCACCCGGTCCAGCAGGCGCACCGGCCAGGTCTCGCCCGTCAGGTTGCGGACCGCGATTACCGCCGTTTCCACCTGCCGGTTGGCGGTGGTCAGGAACCCGGTCTCGCCCGCGCTGCGGTCGGGCACGGTCCGCAGGACCGTCAGCCCGTCGATGGCACCGAACCCCGTGGTGGCGGTCCCGCCTGAGGGGACAAGGGGCAGGTCCCCCGTCCCGGCAAAGGCCCCGTCGGCGTACAGCATCGCCGGACCCGGCAGCACGGGCGTGGGCCCCGGGTTCACCCATTCCGCGACCATGTAGGCGGTCCGGTCGAACGGAGCCGCGGCCTCGGCCCGGATGATGGCGGCAACCGGGACCCGCGCCATGTCCAGCCGCAGGTCGTCGGCCCCGGTCCGCAAGGTGACGGGCGCCTCGAAGCGGTAGGCGAAGGCCAGCCCTTCGAGCACCGCCTGATAGCCCAGGCCCGGAGCGGCCTCCTCCATCACGATCGTCTCGGGCATGGGTGCGTCTGCCACGATCGAGGCGCGCATCCCCGACAGCGCCTCGACCTGCGCGCGGGACAGGATGCGGCGCAGGTCGCTGGTGAGGGTCGTCGGCGCGGCACGATCGGCGGGCCGCGCAGTGGAGAGCGTCAGCGCCACGTCGGCCCAGTCCTCGCCCGTGGCCTGCCAGGCCATCGCGCCCGGCGACAGGGTCAGCCGCCCGGCGGCGCGGTCCAGCCGCAGGTCGTGGACCGGGGTCCAGCCCGCATCCTCGACGACCGCGGACAGGCCGATCTCGATGGGGCCGGCCGTGGCGACCGAGACCGCGATTTCCAGCACGGCGCCAGGGTCCGCGGGCCCGGCCACCAGCGCGGCCAGTCGCGCCTCGGCCCGGGACAGCGCCTGCACGGCCGGTTCCAGCGCGCGTTCGGCGGCGGTCACCTCGGCCTCGACCTGCAGCGCCACGGTGCGGGCGGCCAGCACCTCCTCGGCCACCAGCGCGGCGAGGGTGGCCAGCGCGGCGGCATCGGGTGCCGCGTCGCCTGCGCGGGTGGCCTGGGCCTGCACCACCTCGGCCCGCGCCTTGGCGGCCTCGGCGCGGGCGCGGATCAGGGCGATCCCGCGGCGCCCCTCGGCCAGCGCGTCGGTCAGCTGCGCGACCTCGGCCCTTGCGGCGTCGATGTCGGGGCGCGGGGCTGGGTCGGTGTCGGGGGCGCGGTCGGTGGCCAGCCGCACAGGGCCCAGGGTCACCCCGTCGGGCACGGTCACCCGCAGGAAGGCGGGGTCGGTATCGGCGGGCAGGCCCGGCACCACGATGTCGTGCCGTCCGGCCGGCGCCTCGACCCTGACGGCCCGGGTGACCGTCGCGCCGTAAGGGTAGAGGGTCACCGCCGCGACCGGGCCCTGCGCCTCGATCCGGTCGGCCAGGGCGAGGGCGGGCCACAGGGCCGGTCCGAGGGCGAGGGTGAGGGCGAGGATGAGGCAGCGCATGACAGGCCCCCTATGGGATGGATGGCCGCATGGTCGCCCCGCAGCCCCGGTCTGGCAAGAGGGAGGCCGCGGGCCGGCGGACCGCCGCCCAGGGCCCTTTGTGCACATGTGCACAAAC
>DBBA01000129.1:0-134 GCA_002291955.1 Rhodobacteraceae bacterium UBA996
AACGAGACGGCCATTGCGCTCCTCGGCGGGGCGACGGCGGGCATCGTCAACCCGATCAACCCGCTTCTCGACCCCGAGCAGATCGCCGCCATCCTGCGCGAGACGAAGGCCAAGGTCGTGGTGACCCTGAAGCC
>DBBA01000129.1:540-10887 GCA_002291955.1 Rhodobacteraceae bacterium UBA996
TGCGGCATGTGCTGGAGGTGGACCTCAACCGCTATCTGTCGCCGCCCAAGTCGTGGATCGTGCCCATGATCCGGCCCAAGGTCGCGACGCGCCACCATGCGACGGTCGGCGATTTCAACGCGCTTTGCGCGGCCGAGCCGCGTGATCTGACCTTCAGCGACCCGGGCGTCGACCGCGACTGCGCCTATTTCCACACCGGCGGCACGACCGGCATGCCCAAGATCGCGCGGCACCGGTTCTCCGGCATGCTCTACAACGGCTGGATCGGCCACACGCTTCTGTTCCGCGAAACCGACGTGATCCTGTGCCCGCTGCCCCTGTTCCACGTCTTTGCCTGCAACGTGATCCTGATGGCGATGGTCCGGTCGGGCGCGCACGGGGTGTTCCCCACGCCGCAGGGCTATCGCGGCGAAGGGGTGATGGACAACATCTGGAAGCTGATCGCGCGCTGGAAGGTGACGTTCCTGATCACCGTGCCGACCGCCATCGCCGCCAAGATGCAGCGCAAGGTGGATGCCGACATCTCCAGCCTCAAGACCGCGTTCTCGGGGTCCTCGCCCCTGCCGGTGGAACTGTTCAAGCGGTTCGAGGCTGCGACCGGCGTGAAGCTGGTCGAGGGTTATGGCCTGACCGAGGCGACGTGCCTGGTGTCCTGCAACCCGGTGGATGGCGAGAAGCGGATCGGCACGGTGGGGTTCGCCTTCCCCTATACCGCCGTGCGGATCCTGGACTGCACGCCCGACGGCAAGGTCGTGCGCGAGCATGGTCCGGGCGAGGTGGGCGAGATCTGCGTGTCGTCGCCGGGCGTGGCGGTCGGGCAAACCTATACGGATGCGTCCAAGAACAAGGGGCTTTACGCCGACCATGTCTGGCTGCGGACCGGTGATCTGGGGCGGATCGACCCGGACGGCTACATCACCATCACGGGGCGCGCCAAGGACATCATCATCCGGGGCGGCCACAACATCGACCCCGCCGAGATCGAGGAGGCACTGGCGGGCCACCCGGCGGTCGCGTTCGTCGGCGCCATCGGCCAGCCCGATGCGGTGGCGGGGGAACTGCCCTGCGCCTATGTGGAACTGGTGGCGGGGGCGAGCGTCACGGTCGAGGCGCTGATGGACCACGCCCGCGCCCATGTGCACGAGCGCGCGGCGCATCCCAAGCACATCGAGATCCTGCCGGAACTGCCCAAGACCGCCGTGGGCAAGGTGTTCAAGCCCGACCTGCGGCGGCGCGCGATCACGCGCGTGCTGAACGGGACGCTGGCCGAGGACCGGCTGGCCGCCGAGGTGGCCGAGGTGGTCGAGGACAAGCGCCGCGGGCTGGTTGCCCGGGTGCGCCGGACCGGCACGGTGGATACCGGGGCGGTCGAGCGGCGGCTGGGTGAGTTTGCCCAGGCCTGGGAATGGGCGGACTGACCCCTGCGCGCCGCGCCGTCGGCGGAAACACGCCAGAGGCGAGCCCGTTTGGGCGGTCTTTCGCAGGCTGTGGCGCGCGCGCCACGAATCATGGTCTCGCCTTGTTCATAGTTTGTTAACCGTGCTGCCACGATCATCGTCTTCGGAACGCATTTGCCCAATTTCGGCCATGTTCGCGGGCAAAGTGGCGGTCGGGGATGACAAGCGGCGAGGTTGTCATGGGCTATCTTTTCCTTGGGACGAGCGGCGGGATCGCCGGGGCGCTTGCCGTGCTCGTCACGTCGGGGTCGGTGGTCCTTGCGTTTCTGGTCTATGTCGGGGCCGGGGTCGCGCTGACGTTCATCGCGGCGGGCATGTCGGTTGTCTGCGCGCCGATCCGCCAGCGGCTGGGCCTGGACCAGCCGCGTCCGATGCAGGACTACCGTCCGCGGATGTGATCCGCCCCCGGACCTGATGGCGTCTCCACAGCCACATCACTGCCAGTCCCGACCCGTCCTTCGCCGACCGGCGGCGGAGTCCTTCACTCGGCAGCGAGCGAGGGCTGGGGGCCCCAGGTATCGGTCCCGTCCAGGAACCGGCGCAGGGCCGCGCGGTGCAGCACGGCCAGCCGCAGGATGTCGGGCGTCGCCGCATCCTCGGGCGTAACGAAGGCCTCGGTCCGCAGGGCGCCCAGGGCCGACAGCGGCACCGCCAGCACCAGCGGCACCGCGACGGCGGCGATCCAGGGGGTCACCCAGCCCGCCGCGATCCCGGCCAGAAGCGTCGCGCCGGCCAGCGTCTCGACCCGGTGGAACGCCGCGACCTGCCACAGGGGCGTGCGCCCGGCGCTGCGGTTCTGCGGGGCCCAGCCCTGCCGCAGGCCCAGGGCGGCGCGCAGCACGGCCAGCGTGACCTGCACCATCTGGACCGGCGCATAGAACGCCGACAGCGCGAAGGCCCCCAGGACCGCGGACACGCGCGGGCGGTCCGGCCCGCGCTGCACCAGAGCCAGCAGCCGCGGCACGACCAGTGCCGCCAGCACCAGTCCCGCGGCCAGGGCGCCCGCACCGGGGGCAACCGCTGTGCCCAGCGCCGCGGCCGCAGCCCAGCCCGCCATCAGCAGGACCCAGGCCGGCGCCGCAAGATAGGCCAGCGCGCCCAGCGCCATGTGCGCGCGCGACAGGGGATGCAGCCCCGCGGTGCCAAGCAGGCGCAGGTGCTGCAGGTTGCCGCGGCACCAGCGCCGGTCGCGCAGGGCGTGGTCCACCAGCGTGGGCGGCGTCTCCTCGTAGCTGTCGGTGATGCCGGGCAGCACGCGCACGCCCCAGCCCGCGCGCCGCAGCAGCGCGGCCTCGACGAAATCGTGGCTCAGGATCAGCCCCGCGGTCCGGCCGCCGAACCAGCCCGGCAGGGGCGGCAGGGTCGCGGCGTCGGCGAAGGCGCGCGTCCGCAGGATTGCGTTGTGACCGAAGTAGTTGCCCGCGTCGCCACAGACGGCGGCAAAGCCTGCCGCGACCGGCCCGCCGTGCGCGGCATGGCTGAACGCCTGCAGGCGCGCGAACAGCGTGCGCGCGTCGATGATGCGCGGCACGGTCTGGATCAGCCCGGCGGTCGGGTCGGACGCCAGCGCGTCGGTCAGCTGCACCAGCGCGCGCCCCGACATCAGACTGTCGGCGTCCAGCACGATCATCGCGGGCCAGTCGGCGCCGTGCGTTTCCACCCAGTCGCGGATGTTGCCCAGCTTGCGGTCCACCGGCGCGGTGCGGCGGCGGTAGTGCACGCTGATGCCCGGCGGCGCCTCGTGCCGCAGGACGGCGGCGGCCCGCGCCTCGTCGGTCGCGCGGTCCTGAGACCGGGTGTCGGACAGGATGAACAGCGCGAACTCGTGCCGTCCGCCGGTGCGGCGCAGGGGTTGCAGCGACAGGTCTTCCAGCATCGCGGCGGCGTTGCCGAAGACCTGCGCCGCGTCTTCCTCGTGGATCGGCATCAGCAGCGCCACGCGCAGCGCAGGCGGACGCGGCAGCGTCAGGGGCGAGGGCGGCGGGGCGGCCGGGCGCACCAGGCCGGTCAGCGCCAGCACGAGACCCGCCGCGACGGGCAAGAGCCCGGTCGCGGTCAGCCCCAAGAGGACCGCGGCCAGCCCGGCGGGCAGGTCGGCGGGCAGCGCGTACCAGGTCGCGGCCAGCAGGACGGCGGTCAGTGCCAGCGTGGCGGCGACGGCGATGCTGCGCAGGCGGGCGACCGGCGCGTCCGCGGCCAGGCCCGGTGCGGCGGGGTCGATGAAGGGGCGATGCAGGACCTGCGGCAGGCACGGCAGCCCGACGGGCCCGGCCGCCGGGCGCGTGGCGGTCATGCGGCGTTCGACAACAGGTCTCGGCCCGGGGACGCTCGTGGTCCCCGATGTCACCAGAACAGTCATGTGGCACCCTTGCGCGCCGCCCGATGCTGCGGCTGCGAGAGAGCTAGTGTGCTGATGCAGCAAAGACAATTCCCCCGACACGACGCTATCATCTAGGTCGGCGGAAAGGCGCATAAAGAGGGGGCGGATGCCTGCCAGACGGGCATTTCCGGGCCGGTTTCGCATCACTTCCGCGCGAGTTGCACCCAGCGCGACCCGGGGTTGCGCCGGACGCAGACGTTACCGCAAACCGTGACAGGGGGCCGCAGGCAATGATATTGCGCGAGAAGGTCGGCGGGCGTAACGACCGGCATGTCTCGGGAGGGGATACCATGGCATACAAGGACATCCACGCGGCCTCGCTCGCCGATCCCGAATCCTTCTGGATGGAACAGGCGGGCCGGATCGACTGGATGCGCCCGCCTACCCGCGCCCTGTGGGACGACCGCGCGCCGATCTACGACTGGTTCCGCGACGGGATGACCAACACCTGCTGGAACGCCGTGGACCGGCATGTGGCGGCCGGGAACGGCGACCGCGTGGCGATCATCCACGACAGCCCGGTGACGGGGACCAAGGCGCGGATCACCTTTGCCGAACTCCAGGACCGCACCGCGCGGCTGGCGGGCGCGCTTGCCGCGCGCGGCGTGGGCAAGGGCGACCGGGTGGTGATCTACATGCCCATGGTGCCCGAGGCGGTGGTGGCGATGCTCGCCGTCACGCGGATCGGGGCGATCCATTCGGTCGTGTTCGGGGGCTTCGCCGCCAACGAACTGGCCGTGCGGATCGACGACGCCAAGCCCCGCGCGATCATCGCGGCTTCCTGCGGGATCGAGCCGGGGCGCGTGGTGCCCTACAAGCCGCTGCTGGACACCGCGATCGGTCTGGCCACGCACAAGCCCGACACCTGCATCATCCTGCAGCGCGAGGCCCTGCGGGCCGAGATGGTGGCGGGCCGCGATCTGGACTGGCACGCGGCGCAGGACGGCGTGGCGCCCGCCGACTGCCTGCCCGTCGAGGGCAGCCACCCGGCCTACATCCTGTACACGTCCGGCACCACCGGCCAGCCCAAGGGCGTGGTGCGCGCGACGGGCGGGCATCTGGTGGCGCTGAACTGGACGATGGGCGCGATCTACGACATGCGGCCCGGTCAGGTGTTCTGGGCGGCGTCCGATGTCGGCTGGGTCGTGGGCCACAGCTACATCTGCTACGGGCCGCTGATCCACGGCAACACCACCGTGGTGTACGAGGGCAAGCCCGTGGGCACGCCCGACGCGGGCGCCTTCTGGCGGGTGATCGCGGAACATCGGGTCGCCGCCCTGTTCACCGCGCCGACCGCGTTCCGCGCGATCAAGCGCGACGACCCTGAGGGGCGGCTGATCGGCGACTACGACCTGTCATCCTTGCAGGCGCTGTATCTGGCGGGCGAACGGGCCGACCCCGATACGGTCGTCTGGGCGCAGACGAAGCTGGGCGTCCCCGTGATCGACCACTGGTGGCAGACCGAAACCGGCTGGGCCATCGCCGCCAATCCCCTGGGGATCGAGGCGCTGCCGGTCAAGGTCGGCTCGCCGTCGGTCCCCATGCCGGGCTACGACGTGCGCGTGCTGGACGAGGGCGGCCACCCCGTCGCCCCCGGGACGCTCGGCGCCATCGCGATCCGCCTGCCCTTGCCGCCCGGCACGCTGCCGACGCTGTGGAACGCCGAGGACCGGTTCCGCAAGAGCTACCTGTCGCATTTCCCCGGCTACTACGAGACGGGCGATGCCGGGATGATCGACGCGGATGGCTACCTGTACATCATGGCGCGCACGGACGACGTCATCAACGTGGCGGGGCACCGCCTGTCCACGGGTGCCATGGAGGAGGTGCTGGCGAGCCACCCGGACGTCGCCGAATGTGCGGTGATCGGGGTGGCGGATGACCTGAAGGGGCAGGTACCCTTGGGCCTTGTCTGCCTGAACCGCGGCTGCACCCGGCCGCATGCGGACATCGTCAGGGAATGTGTCGCGCTGGTGCGGGACCGGATCGGGCCGGTGGCGGCGTTCAAGCATGCGGTCGTGGTGGACCGCCTGCCCAAGACGCGGTCGGGCAAGATCCTGCGCGCCACGATGGTCAAGATCGCCGACGGCGCGACCGTGAAGGTGCCCGCCACCATCGACGATCCGGCGATCCTGGACGAGATCCGGGTCGCCCTGCGCGGGCTTGGCTTCGCCGCCACGCCGGCCTGACCGCCGCCGCGGCAGACCCTTGGTCCAACCCCTCGGCCCCTCGCCCGCGGGGCGATCCCGGGCGGATCGCGCGATGGTTGTTGTCCATCGCTGAACGCTCCGTTCCCGTTGTCACATCGCGGTAATCTTGTATTCATGATGTCGGGCGGCCTACATCGGTGGTGCGGGCGCGTGCCCGGTTAAAGCGTAGTGTGTTTGCAGGGTTGCCCATGTTCCCCTTTGCGTCCCAGGCTGCCGGCAGAATGTCGCGGCTTCTCCTTGCCGTGGCGGCAGGCCCATGTACGGGATGATCGAGCTCTCCGGCGACAGGGTCGCCCTCGACGGGTCCCATGCGGCCACGACCGCCCTGTGGGCGCGTCTGGGTCGCGCCGCGGCCGAGCTTCTGACCCATCCCGTGTTCCTTGCGGGTGAATCCGGCAGCGGACGGCGCCACGCCGCGCGGGTCCTGCATGCCGAGGCGGGCGGCGGCTGGTTCGCCAGCCTGTGCGGCGCCCATGCCGATGCGCCGAAGCGGGTGGCCGACCTGTTGTCCGCGGTGCCCGAGGGGCCGGGCACGCTGTACATCGACCGGGTGCATGACCTGCCCGCGCCGGCGCGGCGCGATCTTCTGGCGGCGCTGCGGCGCGGTCTGCCGCCGGGACTGCGGCTGGTGACGTCGCACCCCTGTCCGCGGGATGGCGGGGCAGAGGCGCCGTTGCCCGCCGACGACCTGCGCTTCCACCTCGAGGCGGTGGTGGTGCCCGTCCCCCCCCTGCGCGCGCGGGCGGCCGATGTTCCGGCCATCGCGGCGGCGATGCTGGCCGAGTTCGGCCGGGCCGAGGGGCGGCCGTTCGACGACCTGTCGCCCGAGGTGGCCGTGATCCTGGCCCGGCACGACTGGCCGGGGAACCTGCGCGAGCTGTCGAACGTGATCCGCAGCGTGGTGCTGATGCACGACGGGCCGCGGGTCACGCCCGAGATGCTGCCGCCCACGCTGGCCGCGCCCCGCCCCGACACCCCGCCGGCGGCGGTGCCGATGGGCGACCTGTTGCACCGGCCGCTCGACGACATCGAACGCTGGGTGATCGAGACGGTGATCACGCGCGAGGACGGGTCGATCCCCCGGGCCGCGCGGGCGCTGGGCATCTCGCCGTCCACGATCTATCGCAAGATCGAGGCGTGGGAGCGCCGGGCCAGCGGTGGGGCGCCGGGCGGATGACGCGGCCCTAGCTGAACTGCTCCTGCGTCAGCCGTTCCTCGAGCCCGTGGCCGGGGTCGAACAGGATGCGGTGGCGCACGGCGGGTTCGGACCGGACCTCGACCGACAGCACCTCGCGCACCGACTTGCCGTCGGCGTCGGCCATGACCGGGCGCTTGCCCGCGTCCAGCACGTCGAAGCGCACCCGCGCCGACGACGGCAGGATCGCACCGCGCCAGCGCCGCGGGCGGAACGCGGCCATGGCGGTCAGCGCCAGCACGTCGGACCCGATGGGCAGGATCGGCCCGTGCGCGGAATAGTTGTACGCGGTGGACCCCGCGGGCGTGCAGACCAGCGCCCCGTCGCACACGAGTTCGGGCATCCGCACCCGACCGTCCACGCTGATCGACAGCTTCGCGGCCTGGGGCCCTGCGCGCAGCAGCGACACCTCGTTGATCGCCAGCGCCCGGTGGACCGTGCCCGCCCGGTCGGTCGCGGTCATGGCGAGGGGGTGGATCACCTCCTCGCCCGCGGCGGCCACCCGCTCGGCCAGCCCGTCCTCGCGGTATTCGTTCATCAGGAAGCCGATGGTGCCGCAGTTCATGCCATAGACGGGCAGGTCCAGCCCCTCGGTCGCGTGAAGCGTCTCCAGCATGAACCCGTCGCCACCCAGCGCCACAATGGCCTGCGCATCCGCCAGCGGCGTGTCGCCATAGCGCGCGGCCAGCCGGGACAGCGCCGCCTGCGCGACATCCGTGCCGCTGGCGCGGAACGCGATGCGTCCTGTCGTGACTGTGGTGGCCGACCCTTCCGGGACCATGTGCCGGGCCCTCCTGCGCCTCGGGTTGTCGCCCGCGCGGATGCGAAACTCAACCCCGCGCGGGGAAACCCGCGTGTCGCGGCGCGCGGTGGATGCGGCGTGAACCGCCCTTCCGGGGCGGCACCCGATCCTGTAGGAAGGCCCCCATTCCGACCGACCAGAAGGGGAGACCGCCGATGAACGCTCCGCACCGCGACGACGGGTTCTTTTCCGAGACCCTCGCCACCCGCGACCCGCAGATCGCCGCCGCCATTGCGGGCGAGCTGGGCCGCCAGCGCGACGAGATCGAACTGATCGCGTCGGAAAACATCGTGTCCCGCGCCGTGATGGAAGCGCAGGGATCGGTGATGACCAACAAGTATGCCGAGGGCTATGCGGGCAAGCGCTACTACGGCGGGTGCCAGTGGGTGGACGTGGCCGAACGGCTGGCGATCGAGCGCGCCTGTGCGCTGTTCGGGGTGGGCTTTGCCAACGTGCAGCCGAACTCGGGGAGCCAGGCCAACCAGGGCGTGTTCACGGCCCTTCTTCAGCCGGGCGACACGATCCTCGGCCAGTCGCTGGACGCAGGCGGGCACCTGACGCATGGCGCCAAGCCCAACCAGTCGGGCAAGTGGTTCAACGCCATCCAGTACGGCGTGCGGCGGCAGGACAACCTGATCGACTATGACCAGGTCGCGGCCCTGGCGGCGGAACACAAGCCCAAGCTCATCATCGCGGGCGGGTCGGCCATCCCGCGGATCATCGACTTTCCCCGGATGCGCGCGATTGCCGACAGCGTGGGGGCGTATCTGCTGGTGGACATGGCGCATTTCGCGGGGCTGGTGGCGGCGGGGCTGTACCCGTCCCCGTTCCCGCATGCCCATGTGGCCACCACGACCACCCACAAGACGCTGCGCGGGCCGCGCGGCGGGATGATCCTGACGGACGACGAAGCGCTGGCGAAGAAGATCAACTCGGCCATCTTCCCGGGCATCCAGGGCGGCCCCCTGATGCACGTGATCGCCGCCAAGGCGGTGGCCTTCGGCGAGGCGCTGGAGCCGTCGTTCAAGACCTATCAGGCGCAGGTGATCCGCAACGCCCAGGCGCTGGCGGACCAGCTGATGGCGGGGGGGCTCGATATCGTCACGGGCGGCACCGACACCCACCTTCTGCTGGTGGACCTGCGGCCCAAGGGCGTTAAGGGCAACGCGACGGAAGCCGCACTCGGCCGGGCGCACATCACCTGCAACAAGAACGGCATCCCGTTCGACCCGGAAAAGCCCACGGTGACCAGCGGCATCCGCCTGGGCGCGCCCGCGGGCACCACGCGGGGCTTCGGCGAGCCCGAGTTCCGCCAGATCGCCGACTGGATCGTGCGCGTGGTGGACGGGCTGGCCAGGGATGGCGAGGACGGCAATGCCGCGGTCGAGGCGGCGGTGAAGGCCGAGGTCGAGGCGCTGTGCCGGCGCTTCCCGATCTACGGGACGCTGGTCTAGGGCGTCCGGCGGGCGCGAATGCGCGGGATCCGGGTCGCGGCGACGCGGCCCGGCGGGGCAGGGTGAGTGCACATGTAACCAGAGGTGCCCCCATGCCCGATACGATCCTTGCGGAAGCCGACCACACCAGTCTTGACGTCCCCGTGATCCGCTTCGTCCCCCTCGATCCGGCCTTTGCTGCCCGCGTCCGGGCGGGCGGCCCGGATGACAACGGCCAGTCGGCCGAGCGGGCGGTGTCGGGTGGCACCGGCACGCCCTGCCGCCAGTGCCTGCGGCAGGTGCCGGCGGGCGCGGCGTACCTGATCTGCGCGCACCGGCCCTTTGCGGGACTGCACGCCTATGCCGAGACCGGGCCGATCTTCCTGTGCGCCGATGCCTGCCCCGAATCCTTGGGCGCGGCGACACCCGGGGGCGACCTGCCCGCGATCCTGTCCTCGGCCACCTATGCCCTGCGCGGCTATGGCGCCGACGAGCGCATCGTCTACGGCACCGGCGGCGTTGTGCCGCGTGCGGGGATCGCGGCCCGGGCGGCGGACCTGCTGGCGCGGGCCGACGTGGCCTTTGTCCATGTCCGGTCGGCGGCCAACACCTGCTTTCAGGTGCGCATCGACCGGGCGTGACCGGCCCAGCGCGGGGGCCGACCGGACCCCGCGCCCCCGCCCCACGCAGATGTGACCCCTGACGCAGCGGCAACCTGCCCTAGCTTGACCGCGCAGGAGGTGCCGCGCCATGGTCCGATCCCTTGTTCCGATTGCTGCCGCCCTGATCGCGCTGCCGCTTGCGGCACTCGCGCAGGACCGGATTCCGTCGCACTGCATCGCCCTGTCGGCGCTGCCGGAGGCGCGGGTG
>DBBA01000125.1:0-2470 GCA_002291955.1 Rhodobacteraceae bacterium UBA996
AACTTGTTCACCACGCCCTTCTTGCGCAGCATCTGCACGACCTTGAGCACGAGGTCGGTGGCGGTGGTGCCTTCGACCATGCGGCCGGTCAGCTCGAACCCGATGACCTCGGGGATCAGCATCGACACGGGCTGGCCCAGCATCGCGGCCTCGGCCTCGATCCCGCCCACACCCCAGCCCAGCACCGCCAGACCGTTGACCATCGTGGTGTGGCTGTCGGTGCCCACCAGCGTGTCGGGGTAGGCGACGGTCGCGCCCTGCTGGTCGGTGTCGGTCCACACGGCCTGCGCGAGGTATTCCAGGTTCACCTGGTGGCAGATGCCGGTGCCGGGGGGGACGACGCGGAAGTTGCGGAACGCGGACTGGCCCCATTTCAGGAACACGTAGCGTTCCATGTTGCGTTCGTACTCGCGGTCCACGTTCATCTGGAACGCGCGGGGGTTGCCGAATTCGTCGATCATCACCGAGTGGTCGATGACGAGGTCTACCGGGTTCAGCGGGTTGATCTGCTGTGCGTCGCCGCCGAGCGCCTTGATCCCGTCGCGCATGGCGGCGAGGTCCACCACGGCTGGCACGCCGGTGAAGTCCTGCATCAGGACGCGGGCGGGGCGATAGGCGATCTCGCGCGGGTTCTGGCCACCGTTTGCGGCCCAGTCGGAGAACGCGCGGATGTCGTCGAGGCTGACGGTGCGCCCGTCCTCGAACCGCAGCATGTTTTCCAGCACGACCTTGAGGCTGGCAGGGAGGTTGGCGAACTGGCCGAGCCCCGCGGCCTGCGCGGCGAGGATCGAGTAGTAGGCGACGGTCTGGCCCCCCGCCGTCAGGGTCTGCCGGGTGCGGGCGCTGTCGTGGCCGACGGTGATGGGCATGGGAGGCTCGCTTTCGCTGGAATGGCTTGCGGGAACGGGGCGCGCGCGGGGGCGCGTGCGGGGTCTGTGCAGTGATTGCCGCAAGGGCGGCGTCCGATCAAGGCCCGATCCGGGGGGTGCGACGAAATTGTATGCCGTGGTGTACAGATATCCGTAACCCTTCGGTCACGCCTTTGCGGGATACGCGGCGCAGAGCCTCGCAGAACCTTGATTGGCATGCCGGGACGGGCAGGACTATCCCAGCGCCTTGGCGGGGTGGATGGACAGGCAGGACGGTGGACATGGTGCGCTGGGTTGCAGGAATGGCGGTGGCGGCGGGTCTGGCCGGCGTGTCGGGGCCGGTTGTGGCCGACGGTCACCCGGTGCTGGTCGAACTGTTCACCAGCCAGGGCTGTTCGTCCTGCCCCCCCGCGGATGACCTGTTCCGCGACCTCGCACGGCGCAGCGACGTGATCGCGCTGTCGCTGCATGTCGATTACTGGGACTATATCGGCTGGGCGGATACCTTTGCGCAACCGGCCTTTACCGACCGGCAGAAGGGCTATGCCCATGCCGCGGGCGAGCGGATGATCTACACGCCGCAGATGGTGGTGGGCGGCGCGGTGCATGTGGCGGGCACGAAGCCGATGCGGCTGGCCGAGGCGATCGAGCGGCTGGGCGAGGTGCCGGTGGCGGTGGACCTCACGGTGCGCCGCACGGGGACCGAGGTGCAGATCGCGGCCGAGGCGCGGCAGGCCGATGCCGGCGCGACGCCGGGGCCGCTGGTCGTGCAGATGCTGCGCTATTCGCCCGAGGAGACGGTTCAGATCGGCCGGGGCGAGAATGCGGGCCGGACCGTGACCTATGCCAATGTGGTGACGGAACTGGCGACGCTGGGGGTCTGGGACGGGCGCGCGCCCCTGGTGATGCGGGTGACGATCGACGGGCGGCCCGATCCAGTGGTGGTCGTCCTGCAGCGCGAGGGTCACGGCCCCGTGGTGGCGGCCGCGCTGGCGCGCTGATCGCGGAAACCGCGTTCCGGTTTCCAGCGGCGGTGGATCCAGAACCACTGGTCCATGTGGTCGCGCACCAGCGCCTCGAGACTGGCGTTCAGCGCGCGGGTCATCGTCTCGGGGTCGGAGGGCGGCACCGGGTCCTCCACGCGGATGACGAAGGACAGGCCGTCGGGCTGGCGGATGCCATAGATCGGCACGAGCGCCGCGTCGTACTTGAGCGCGAGTTCGGCCGCCGACAGGGCGGTGGGCGCGGGCTGGCCGAAGAAGGGCAGGGCGGGGCCGTGCTTCATGTACTGGTCCACGACCATGCCGACCATGCCGCCGGATTTCAGGAAGCGCACCATCTCGGCCAGGCCGCGGCGGCCGCGCGGGAACAGGGGCCTGCCGATGGAGGCCATGGCGTCGACGTAGTGGTCGTTGAAGAAGGCGTTGGCCATCGGGTTGTAGAGGCCCCCCACCCGGAAGCCGTTCGCGATCAGCCAGGCGCGTGGCGCGTCGTAGTTGCCGAAGTGGCCGGTCACCAGGATGACGGGCTGGCCGCGGCGCCCGGCATCGAGCAGGCGGTCCACGCCGGAGCCGGTGGGGCGCAGGGGGCGGATGCGGTCG
>DBBA01000125.1:2791-2933 GCA_002291955.1 Rhodobacteraceae bacterium UBA996
GCGCAGGGGGCGGATGCGGTCGACGAACTGGCGGCCGGAATAGATCTCGATGATGGCGCGGCCGGCGTTGTCGGGCACCCGGCGCATCAGTCGGCGCACCTCGGGTTCGGGCAGGTCGGGCAGGACATGGGCCAGGTTGTCG
>DBBA01000125.1:3341-3674 GCA_002291955.1 Rhodobacteraceae bacterium UBA996
GGGCACGCGCCAGCGGTAGGGCAGGGCCAGGGCGGCGCGGATCATGCCGTGGACGACGGCGTTCACCGCCCGGTCGCCGCGGGACGCGGGCGGCCCGTCGGACCCCTCGCCTGCCGTGGGGGCGGGCTGGCCGTCGCGTGGGTCGGTCGCCAAACGTCTCTCCCGGTTGCCGGTGGCGGCAGATAAGGCGCAGGGGCGGTCGGAGCAAGGGGGCCTGCGCCGCGCACGGGCGGGCTGTCGCGGGTTCCGGCCCCACGGTGCATTGTCGCGACGGCGGGACCGTCCGCAGGCCCTGCCGGTTGCATCGGGGCGTGCGGCGGCGGACCGGGTGGG
>DBBA01000186.1 GCA_002291955.1 Rhodobacteraceae bacterium UBA996
CGAAGCGGTTCACGCCCGCCGGGCCCGACCATGCCCAGATCGCCGCCTGTGCCGGGATCGCCGACTACTTCGACGCGCTTTTCGACCATCACGTCGGCGGCGACGCGGCCCCGCACGACCGGACAGCCGCCGTATCGGCGCTGATGCACGCGCAGGAGCAGTCGGTGCTTGCCCCGCTTCTGGACTGGCTGTGCGCCCGCAACTCGGTCCGGGTTCTGGGTACGACGGACGTCACGCGCAAGGCACCGACTGTCGCGATCGCATTGCGCGAGGACCCTCATTCCGTCGCCCATGAGCTTGCGGCCCGCGGCGTCGCCGCCGGGGCAGGCGACTTCTACGCGGTCCGGCCGCTGAAGGCTCTGGGGGTGAACCCAAAGCACGGTGTCCTGCGCCTGAGCTTCGTGCACTACACGACGGCCGCCGATGTTGACCGGTTGATCGCCGCCCTAGATCAGGCACTCTGACCGGGCGCGGAGGGCGTCCGGCCCCTGACCGGAGTGCGCGCGTGTCCGATCCCGTTCCACCCGTGATTGTCTGGCTGCGCCGGGACATGCGGCTGGCCGACAACCCGTCCCTTGCCTGGGCTGCGGCCACCGGGCGCCCGGTGATCCCGGTGGCGATCCTTGATCCGCAGACCGACGGGATGGGAGCGGCGCCCCGCTGGCGCTGGGGGCTGTCGATGGGGGCGATGGCCGAAGCGCTTTCGGGCCTCGGGTCGCGGCTGATCCTGCGGCGCGGCCCCTCGCTGGACGTGCTGCGCGCGCTGGTGGCCGAAACCGGGGCGACGGCGGTCGTCTGGGGGCGGCTCTATGACCCCGCGTCGGTCGCCCGCGACACCGACGTGAAGGCCGCGCTCAAGGCGCAGGGGGTCGAGGCGCGCAGTCTGGCCGCGCACCTGCTGATGGAGCCTTGGGACGTCACGACCAAGACCAGCGGATTCTACCGAGTCTATACGCCATACTGGAACGCCGTGCGCGACCGCGCGATGGCCGCGCCCGACCCGGCCCCGCGCGCGCTCCGCCCGCCTGCCGTCTGGCCTGTGTCCGACAGCCTTGCCGACTGGCGGCTGGACGACCGCATGCGGCGCGGCGCGGCCGTGGTCCGTCCGCATCTGGCGGTGGGCGAAGGCGCGGCGCTGGACCGCCTGCACGGCTTCATCGACCGGGGCATCGCGGGCTACGACGCCCGGCGCGACCTGCCGGGGGTCCAGGGCACCTCGCGCCTGTCGGAAAACCTTGCGACCGGCGAGATCTCGCCCCGCACGGCCTGGGCCGCGGGCATGGCCGCACGGGACCGGGGGGCGGCGGGCGCCGAGACGTTCCTGAAGGAACTGGTGTGGCGCGAGTTCGCCTATCACCTGATGCACCACACGCCGCACATCACCGACCGCAACTGGAAGCCCGATTGGGACGCATTCCCGTGGGCGACCGATCCGGCGCATCCCCACGCGGTCGCGTGGATGCGCGGGCGCACCGGAATCCGCTTCGTCGATGCCGGGATGCGCGAGCTGTACGTGACGGGCACGATGCACAACCGCGCGCGCATGATCGTGGCCAGTTACCTGACCAAGCACCTGCTGACGCACTGGCGGATCGGCGCGGACTGGTTCGCGGACTGCCTCGTGGACTGGGACCCGGCGTCGAACGTGATGGGCTGGCAGTGGGCGGCGGGGTCCGGGCCCGATGCCGCGCCCTATTTCCGGGTGTTCAACCCGGTCAGCCAACGCGAGAAGTTCGATCCCGACCGCGCCTATGTGGACCGCTGGATCGCCGAGGGGCGCCGCGCGCCCGGGGCCGACGCGCTGGCGTATTTCGACGCGATTCCCCGCTCCTGGGGCCTGTCGCCGTCCGACCCCTATCCCGCACCGGTGGTCGATGCTGAATCCGGGCGCAAACGCGCGCTCGATGCCTACGCCGCACGGGGCGACGCGGCGTAAAGGCGCAACTTTTCCGTTGTCTTTCGCGTATCTGGCGCCATGACTATCGGGTGGGGACGATGATGGGGACCAGATGCAGGTGCTGACTGCGACGACCGGACAGACCGGTCTGCCGCGCTATTTCGCCGAGGTGTTCGCGGCCGCGCAGGGCCTGAACCGGGGGCGCATCGACTTCGTCCTGCCCGACGGGCGCCGCTTCCGGGCCGAGGGTCGCGCACCCGGATTCGTGGCCGAGGTTGCGATCCACATTCCCGGCATCTTCGCCCGCCTGATCCGCGAGGGCGACCTCGGGTTTTCGGAAGCCTACCTCGAGGGCTGGTGGTCCACCCCCGACCTGCAGGCGTTCATGGACCTGATCCACGACGACAACGACACGCTCTATGACGGCTTTCTCGGGCTGCCGCTGGTCCGCGCGTGGGAACGCCTGCGGTTCTGGCTGCGGTCGAATTCGAAACGGCAGGCGCGGAAGAACATCAGCTACCACTACGACCTCGGCAACGACTTCTACGGCCTGTGGCTGGACGAGACGATGACCTATTCCTCGGCCCGCTTCATCACCGGTCAGGAAAGCCTGGAACGCGCGCAGATCCAGAAGTACGCCAGCATGGTGGACCAGATGGGCGCGCAGCCCGGCGACCACGTGCTGGAAATCGGCTGCGGCTGGGGCGGCTTTGCCGAGTATGCCGCGGCCGAGCGGGGGCTGCGGGTGACGGGGCTGACGATCAGCCAGGAACAGCACGACTACGCAGCGGCGCGAATCGCCCGCGCCGGGCTGACCGACCGGGTCGAGATCAAGCTGCAGGACTACCGCGACGAACGCGGGTCCTATGACGGCATCGCCTCGATCGAGATGTTCGAGGCGGTGGGCGAGAAGTACTGGCCGGTCTATTTCGAGACCCTGCGGGACCGGCTGCGCCCGGGCCGCAACGCCACGCTTCAGATCATCACCGTGCACGACCGGCGCTGGCACGTCTACCGCCGCGGCGTGGATTTCATCCAGAAGTTCATATTTCCCGGCGGGATGCTGCCCTCGCCCTCGGTGCTGCACGCACAGATCGAACGGTCGGGTCTTCGCGTCGCGCAGCAGATCACCTTCGGCGAAAGCTACAGCCAGACGCTGCGACGCTGGCACCAGACCTTCAACGACCGCTGGGACGACGTGGCGCGACTGGGCTTCGACGACCGGTTCCGCCGGATGTGGGATTTCTACCTGACCTCGTGCGCGGCCACATTTTCGTCAGGAAATTGTGATGTGGTGCAGGTCACAGTAACCAAGCCCCGGTGACCCATGCCCACCGCCGCCAAGCTCGTATCCGCGATCTTCTTCGCGTTCCTCGGCTATTTCGCCGCCGACATGGTGAAGCCGATCCTGCCCGAAGGCACGCAGGTTGCCATGTTTTCGCCCATGTGTGCGGTGATCGGGCTGGCCTGCGGGTGGAAGATGGCCGGTGAACGGGCCGGGGGCGGCCTGTGGCCGTCGGCGGGCTATGGCCTGACCACGTCCATGCTGATCGTCTTCTGGGCGCTGGTGCTGTTCTCGGGCAACGAGATGCTGCAGAACTCCATCCGCAAGCACTATGACGGCGCGATCGACGCGATCATGGGCATGGTGTCCATCGCCATCTCGAACCTCGTGATGATCGCCACGCCCAGCGTGATCGCGACCCTTGTGGTGGGCGGCCTGTTCGGCGGATATCTGGCCGAGTTCGCGGCGCGCCGCTGGCGATAGGGCGCCTGCCGGGGCAGGGGCCGCGGGCCGGTCGGGTCCCGGCCGCACCCCCGACCGGAGCCGCGCCTGCACGATGTCCCGTCCCGACACCGACCTGCCGCATTTCTTCTTCGGCACCCTGCGCCACGCGCCCCTGCTGTCGGTGGTCCTCGGCCATGACCGGTGGACCGCTGTTCCGGCCCGGCTGGCCGGATGGCGCGCCGTCCATGCCGGGACGGCGACCTACCCCGTGCTGGTGCCCGATCCCGGTGCGTCGGCCGAGGGTCTTCTTGTTCCGGGTCTGACCGCAGACGACCGGTCGCGGCTTGCGTTCTACGAAGGCGGATACGGCTATGCGCCGCAACCCGTCACCGTGATGACCGCGGATGGTCCCTTGGTCGCGCTGGCCTTCCTGACGCCGCCTGACCAGCCTGCCGGGGCGCCCTGGGACCTTGCGGCCTGGGTCCGCGACCACGGCGACATCGTGACCGAGACCGCGCGCGAGTTCATGGGCTACATGGGGCAACGCGACCCGGCCGATCTGGTGCGACCCTGGGCCACAATGCAGGTGCGCGCCGCCAGCCGCCTGACAGCCCGCGCGACCCCGGCGCCAGCCACCCTGCGCCGGGCTGGCGGGGCCGAGGCGGTGCGCCAGGTCGCCGTCCGCCGCCCCTACCTTGGCTATTTCGTGGTCGAGGAGCAGGACCTGTCGATCCCCCGCTTCGACGGCGGCCCGTCGCCCGTGGTCACCCGCGCGGCCTTTGTGGCAGGCGACGCGACGACCGTCCTGCCCTGGGACCCGGTGCATGACCGCGTTCTGGTGGTCGAGCAGTTCCGCTTCGCCCCCTTCGTGCGCGAGGACCCGCATCCCTTCTCGATCGAGCCGATCGCCGGTCGCATCGACCCGGGCGAGTCCGCCGAGGATGCCGCGCGGCGCGAGGCGGTCGAGGAGGCCGGCATAACCCTCGGCCCGATGGAGCGGGTGGCCGCCTACTACCCCTCGCCCGGGGCGCTGGTCGAGCATCTGACCTCGTTCGTCGCGCAGGCCGACCTGTCGGACATGACGCAGCGCCTTGGCGGTGTCGCGGACGAGGCCGAGGACATCCGTGCCCATGTGATCCCCTTCGGCCACCTCATGGACCTTGTGGCCTCGGGCGAGGTGTCGAACGGTCCCCTGATCCTGACGGCGCTGTGGCTATCGGGCCAGCGCGACCGGCTGCGCCAGGCGTGGCGCGCGGGTTGAAGCCCTGGGGGCGCTCGCCTAGGAAGGGCGGACCGGCGACGGGCCGGACAGAAGGGGGCAGGGCATGGTGATCAGGCGCGATCTGGCAGAGGCCGTCGGGAACACGCCCTTGATCCGGCTCAAGGGACCGTCCGAGGCGACGGGCTGCGAGATCCTCGGCAAGGCCGAATTCCTGAACCCCGGGCAGTCGGTCAAGGACCGCGCGGCGCTCTACATCATCCGCGATGCCGTGGCGCGGGGGGCGTTGCGGCCGGGTGGCACCATCGTGGAAGGCACCGCGGGCAACACCGGCATCGGGCTGGCGCTGGTCGGCGCGTCGATGGGGTTCCGCACCGTCATCGTCATCCCCGAGACGCAGAGCCAGGAAAAGAAGGACATGCTGCGGCTTGCGGGGGCCGAGCTGATCCAGGTGCCGGCGGTGCCCTACAAGAACCCCAACAACTATGTCCGCTATTCCGGCCGTCTGGCCGAGCGGCTGGCACAGTCCGAACCCAATGGCGCGATCTGGGCCAACCAGTTCGACAACGTCGCGAACCGCCAGGCGCATGTAGAGACGACGGGCCCCGAAATCTGGGACCAGACCGGCGGCCGGGTGGACGGGTTCGTCTGCGCCGTGGGGTCGGGCGGCACCATCGCGGGCGTCGCCATGGCGCTGCAGCCCAAGGGGGTGAAGATCGGACTGGCCGACCCCGAGGGTGCGGCGCTCCACAGCTTCTACACCACGGGGGAACTCAAGGCCGAAGGGTCGTCGATCACTGAAGGCATCGGGCAGGGCCGGGTGACCGCGAACCTCGACGGCTTCACCCCCGACTTCAGCTGGCAGATCTCCGATGCCGAGGCGCTGCCCATCGTGTTCGACCTTCTGCGGCACGAGGGGCTGTGCCTGGGCGGGTCGTCGGGCATTAACATCGCGGGCGCCATGCGGATGGCCCGCGCGATGGGGCCGGGCAACACCATCGTGACGATCCTGTGCGACTGCGGCACGCGCTACCAGTCCAAACTCTTCAACCCCGACTTCCTGCGCGGCAAGGGCCTGCCCGTGCCCGACTGGCTTGACCGGGGGCCGCAAGCGATCCCGGGCGTGTTCCTGGACGCATGAGGGGGCCCGCGGTCCTGCGGCCGACAGTGCTGCTACGGGCGCTCGTCCTGTGGCTGGGGCTGGCGCTGGCCGCAAGCGGGCAGGATGCGGCCGCGGTCCCCGACTATGCCGCGTGGGAACGGCTGGCCACCCGCGCCGAGGCGCAGCTTGCCACGGCCGACACCCCTGACGAGACGCTCCTTGCCCTGCGGGCCGAGATCGCGCCCCTGCGGGCGGCCTTCCTTGCGGCCGAAGGGCTGAACGACCCGCGTATCGCGACCCTGCGCGAGCAGATCGCGTCGCTTGGCCCGGTCCCGCCCGAGGGTGAGGCGGAAGCGCCCGAGATCGCGGCGCGTCGCGCCGACCTGTCCGCGCAACTGGCCGAGGCACAGGCCCCGCGGACCGCGGCGGTCGAGGCCTACAGCCGCGCCGACGGTCTGATCCGCGAGATCGACGCGACCCTGCGCGAGCGCCAGGCGGCCGAGCTTCTGCGCCTTGGGCCGTCGCCCCTGAACCCCGCCTACTGGCCAGAGGCCGCAGCGGCGCTGTGGCAGGGGGCTACCGGGATCGCGGCCGAGACGCGCGGACGGCTGGCCGATCCCGAGGTCGTCGCGGCCGCCCGGTCGGCCGCCCCGGGGTCGCTCCTCTACCTGGCCCTGGCGGGACTGTTCCTGCTGCGCGGGCGGGCGGTCATCGCGGGGCTTGCGTCGCGCGTGCTTGGCCGCAGCCAGGCCCGGGCGCGCAAGCTGGCCGCGCTGGTCCTGTCGCTGGGCCAGGTGGTGGTCCCGGTCTCGGGGCTCGTGCTTCTCGTGCTTGCGCTGGTCTCGACGGGACTGCTGGGCGAGGGCGGGACGGCGATGGCGGTGGTCGTGCCGGTCGCGGGTACCGCGGTGTTCGGGTTTCTCTGGCTGGCAAGCCAGCTTCTGCCGGCAACGGATGCGGGGTATGTGCCCCTGCCGCTGACCCCGGCGCGCCGCACCGAGGGGCGCCTGTACCTCGGCTTCCTCGGCGTGCTGCTGGCCGCGACCATCGTGGTGGACAGTCTGGCCGAAGCCAACGGCTTCAGCGCCGCGGCGCGGGCCGTCTGGGGGCTTCCGCTGGTGCTCTTCGGCGGCTTCGTCCTGCTGCGGTCCGGACAGGTGCTCCTCCGCGCCGCCGACGAGGCGGGCGAGATCGGCCTGCGCGCCGGGGCGGGCCGACTGGTCGGGCGCGTCCTGATGGTGTGCGGCGTGGCCGGACCGGTCCTGGCCGCGGCGGGCTTTTCCGAACTTGGCCGCACGCTGACCTTCCCGCCGATCCTGTCGCTGCTCCTGATCGGCCTCCTTGTCCTCGTATTCGAGGCCGTGGTGGACCTCTATGCGCTGCTGACAGGCAAGCCCGACGACGCGGCGGCCGAGGCGCTGGTGCCGGTGCTGGTCAACTTCACCCTGGCCCTCGCGGCGCTTCCCGTGCTCGCGCTGGTCTGGGGGGCCAGGGTCACCGACATCACCGAACTCTGGACGCGCCTGCGCGAGGGCGTGGTGCTGGGCGAGACCCGCATTTCGCCGGGCGTATTCCTGACCTTCGTCCTCGTGTTTCTTGCGGGCTATGCCGCCACGCGAGCCTTGCAGGCCACCCTGCGCACGTCGGTCCTGCCGCGCACCAGGCTGGACCCCGGGGGGCGCAATGCCATCGTGGCCGGCACCGGCTATGTCGGCATCGCGCTTGCGGCCGTGCTTGCCGTCAGCTCGGCCGGAATCGACCTGTCCGCCTTTGCGCTTGTCCTGGGGGCCCTGGGTGTCGGGATCGGCCTTGGTCTGCAGAACATCGTGCAGAACTTCGTCTCGGGCATCATCCTGCTGGTCGAACGGCCGATTGCCGAAGGCGACTGGATCGAGGTCGGCGGTCAGACCGGCTTCGTGCGGCAGATCTCGGTCCGCTCCACCGTGATCGAGACCTTCGACCGGACCGAGGTCATCGTGCCGAACGGCGACTTCATCTCCGGGCAGGTCACGAACTATACCCGGTCGAACACGCTTGGCCGCGTGAACATTGCCGTCGGCGTGGCCTATGGCAGCGACACGCGCAAGGTCGAGGCGATCCTGCGCGAGATCGTCGACGGGCACCCGCTGGTCACCGTCGACCCGGCCCCCTTCGTCGCGTTCGACAGCCTGGGGGACGCCGGCCTCAATTTCGTGATCCGTGCCGTGATCAGCGATGTCAATCTTCTTGGCGGCACCCGGTCCGAATTTCTGCACCGCATCATCGAGCGCTTCGCCGAGGAGGGCATCGAGATCCCCTATCCCCAGCGCGATCTGTGGCTGCGCAACGCCGACGCGCTGCGCAGACCTGCCCCGGGCAGCGCGTCGCAGGACAACGGCTGATCGCCGGTCTGCGGCTCAGCGGCCGGGCCCGGCCGCGTCCGGCGCGTCATCGTCATCGGGCAACCCTTCCCGCGACAACAGGATTGCGATCGGACGGAGCGCCGGGATGCGGGCAAAGACGATCATCATCGCAACCATGATCGGGACCGACAGGAATATGCCGGGTATGCCCCAGACGGCCCCCCAGAACGCCAGCGACAGGATGATGCCAAAGGACGACAGCCGCAGCGCCTAGCCCAGCAGCATCGGGTCGATCAGGTTGCTGATCACGAACTGCACGACGGTGACGATCCCGAGGACCGCCAGCGCCGGTCCGGGTTCCCCGAGCTGGATGTAGGCCGCCAGCCCGACCAGCACCGTCGCGATCACCGAACCCAACAACGGCAGGGAATTCGTAAGCCTCTGGTGAGGGCTGCCTGCTAGGATTTCAGTGATGGTCGTAAGGCATTGCCTTATGGCATATGCG
>DBBA01000023.1:0-1386 GCA_002291955.1 Rhodobacteraceae bacterium UBA996
AGCGTTGCAACGTTCCGGGCTTGTTCTGTTCCCATGACCGCCGCGCGGCGCGCGGCCGAACGGGTGTAATGCTCGACCTCGGACACGCTCAGATGCCCGCCCCAGCTCATGATCTGGTGCGTCGTCGCGCCCCGTTCGGCCAGCGATGCCAGGCGCGACTTGCGCAGTCCGTGGGCGGATCGGTCGAAGCCCGCCGCATCGGCCGCCCGCGCGATCAGGTGCCCAAGGGACTTGTGGCTGCGGGTGCGGCCCTGCGCGGTCGCAAGGAACGTCATCTGCCCGCCGGGCATGGCCGCCAGCGCCGCGCGCAGGTGCGTCAGATCGTCAAGGTCCGCAAACGGCGGCATGGCGCACGTCCACGGCACAAAGCTCGCGCTGCCGGTCTTCCCCTGCCGGAAGGACAGCACCCCGTCCCGGCCGACGTGCTGCGGGCCGATCAGGACAACGTCCGAAACACGGCACCCCGTCCAGAACAGCAGCTCCATCGCCGCCCGCTGCGGCGTTCCGTAGGGCCAGCGGGCGCGGTAGGCCGCGATCTGGTCTACCTCCCACGGCAGGAACCCGTCGCCGGGCTTCTGATCAATCCGCACGCCCTGCGCAGGGTCGCGGTCCACCAGCCCCGTGCGGCGCCCGTGGTCCATCAGGAAGCGCCACGCCTTCAACCGCCCGACGCTGTCAGCCGCAGCGTCGGCATCGGCCTGTATGTGCCGCTCCTGCGCGCCCCGGGCCGGTAGCGCGCCGTGCGCTGCCCGGATCGCGTCAAGGTGACGCCTGATCTTGGCGCGGTAGACCGGCGACCAGCCCTTGACGCGATCCGTGCGCAGGGCAGACGCCACTAGGTGCGCGATGCTGCCCGGCCCCGGCGCGGCCTTGGGCTTGGGCAGCGCGTCCACGGCGGCGCCCCATGCGGCCTGAAACTCGTCGCTGTCCAGCGGCACGTCGCCGGGCAGCTTGGCGACGATCTCGCCGTTCCGGCGCAGGTAGCGGCGCAGGCTGCCGTCCTTGTTCCTGATCTCGACCAGCCCGCGCAAGGTCACCGCCCCCCTGCCCCGAATGCCCGATCCCATGCCGCCACCTCGTCGTCCTGGTCGGGCGACGGTAGGGGCTGGTCGCCAGGCGCGACAACGATTCGGATCACGCCGCGGTCGATCTCGACGGCGCGCGCACCCGTCCGCTGCGCGGCACGGACAGCGCGGGCGATGGCGGCTTCGGTCGGGCGCGCGGCGGGCATCAGGGGCGGGCCTGCTGCGACAGTTCGATGATGTGCACGGCGAGCAACCCAAGGGCGATCCACACGACCGCAGCCATCAGAACGAGCACGCCGATCACGACGCGATACCAGAGGGGCCAGCCCTTCGTGCGGCGTAGCTGGATGCGGTCAGGCAT
>DBBA01000023.1:1716-3117 GCA_002291955.1 Rhodobacteraceae bacterium UBA996
GCGGTCAGGCATGGGGGACCCCGTCATGAAGCGCAGCCCAAAGCGCCCGGCTGTCTGCGGCTTCAATCTGCCGGGGCTGGGCCATGCTGTCGGAGTGAAGGCGGCTGGCAGTCTCGCGCATGCTTGATAGCGAGCGACACACCGCCAGCACCGCCTCGGCCTGCGCAATGTGGCCATCGCGGCGGAGGCAATCAGCGACCTCGCGCGCATCCCGCTCGTGGCGGTCGCTGCGGCTCTTCTTGCGGCTCATCCCACTTTGTCCTGTTCCGGGCAATGGGCGGGCCGCTACAGCCCGCCCCTGTTGCGATCAGTCCGCCACGCGACGGGCCATCTCGGAAAACGGGTTGAACTCCCGCTTGATCCGCACCTCGTACAGGCCCGGCGGGACATCGTGCGCGCCGTGCGGATTGCCCGCCGTCTGCCGCAGCTTCGTCGGCTTCTCGACGATCATGTGCAGGATGCGCATTCCGGCGGGCACATCGCTACAGCGTTCGAGGACCGTGACGCCATCGGCATCCACGACGTGGTGATGGTGGCTCTCGCTCTCGCCAACGATCACCACGCCATTCTGCGCGGCGACGGGCCGGGTTTCGGCGTCGGGAAATGCCGATACCGGGATCAGGCGAACCTCGCCCTGTCGGATGTGCAGTGCAGTCATGTGCTGTGCTCCTTTCAGCTAACAGCTTGGGGGTAGTGGAACTCGGCCTCGGCCATTCCGAACGACCACGCCTGCGCGGCCTTGACGGTATTGATCGGCTTGCCGTCAACATCGCTGATGCGCGGCACGCCCTCAACGATCAGGCCATTCCTGGGGCAATAGGCGCGCAGGAAGCGACCTGGTTCTGGCAGACCGGGAAGCGTCAATTCGATCAGGTCGCCGTGATCTGGATCAGGGTCGCTGTCGATCACCGTGGCTTGCAGGTGGTCCAGCGCCTTGGCCCATCCCACAATTTCCATACCAGCGGCACGAACTTCAACGTTCTCGTGGCGCAGAACCTCTGCCGGGTCGAGATTGTCCCTGTTCTCAATCCAGTGGTCGGGCACGCGGACGCCGTGCCAGTGATAGAGCGACCAGCCGTCCCGCCAGCGATGCGACGGGCCGGTTTCAGCGTGCGGGCGGAATAGGTCATCAACCGACAGGATTTCCGGTCTATCCACGACGATGCAAAACTCGGCATGAAGGATGCGATACCCGGCGGCCCGTGCCGCACGATCCCAAGGCGCAAGCTGCGGCAGGTGCAGCCCAAGCACATCACGCGCGGCCTGCGCATAGGAGCAAAACGCAGCCCACGTGTTGCCGCCTTGATAGTGGCGAAACCACCTTTGCGCACACGAAACGCCAAAATCTCCGGCCAAGGCGTGGCACGCCTGACGCTCCCGCACATCCAAGTTTTGCGCGGC
>DBBA01000305.1:0-4147 GCA_002291955.1 Rhodobacteraceae bacterium UBA996
GACAGGAACCGGTCGCTCTCCAGCATCGCGTCCTGCTCGTCGCCGAAGGTCGGCAGGGCGTGGCGCAGGAAGTAGTGAAGGCTCGCCTCGGCCCCCTCGGCATCCGTCGCGAACCAGAACGGCGTCAGGCGGCCGAAGTTCGACGGGAACCGCGCCGCGACCAGGTCCAGAACCTCGGCCGTCACCGCATCGGGCGCATGCCGCAGGGGCCCCTTGCGAAACAGCGACGGCTCCGCCCGCTTTCGGTTGTCGTGGTCAAAGTTCCACTGGCCGCCCGCGGGCTGGTCCCCTTCCATCATCAGGCCGGTCTTGCGGCGCATCTCGCGATAGAAGAACTCCATCCGCAGCGCCTTGCGCCCCTCGGCCCAGGCCTCGAACTCCGCAAGCGTACAGACGAACCGGTCGTCCTCGAGCAGGCGGACCGGGACCGGGCACCCCTCCAGTGCGGCGATCAGGCGCCAGTCGCCGGGCCGCACACCGATGACCTCGCGCGCCCCGGTCTCGGCCGCCCGGCGGATCAGCTCGCCCGGGATCGACCCCGTGTTGTCGGGGTCGTCGAGGCGTGTGTACAGGACCCGCCACCCTGCCGCTTCCAGCCGCGCCGCATGCTTGCGCATGGCGGCGAACAGGAAGGCGATCTTCTTGGGGTGATGGGGAACATAGGTGGCCTCGGCCCCGACCTCGGCCATCACCACCACGTCACGCGCGGGATCGGCGGCCTTGAGCGACGCGAGGCCGGGCGACAGCTGGTCGCCCAGCACCAGGATCAGGCGCGGGTGGCTCACCACGGAACCCGCGCGCCCTGCCAGTCGAAGAACCCGCCCGTGTCGGCGGGCGTCAGCCGGTCAAGCACCGCCAGCAGATGCGCCGCAGCGTCCGCCGGGGGTTGGGCGGGATGCCCGGCCCGGTGCTGGGGGGCCAGGGCCGTGTCCACCGTGCCCGGGTGCAGGACGGTGACGATGGCCTGCGGATGGGTCCGCGCGACCTCGATGGCGGCGGTATGGACCAGCTGGTTCAGCGCCGCCTTGGCCGCGCGGTAGGCGTACCAGCCACCCAGGGCATTGCCCCCGATCGACCCCACCCGCGCCGACAGGGCCGCAAACCGCGCGGGCCGGTCGCGCGGCATCAGCCGCAGCGCATGCTTCAGCACCAGCGCGGGCCCCGTGGCATTCAGCGCGAACTGCCGCGCCAGCACGCCCGGGTCCAGCACGCGAAGCGTCTTCTCCGGTCCCACGCCGTCCAGCACCAACGCGCCCGTCGCCACCAGCACCAGGTCGAACGGCGCCTCCAGCCGACCCAGATGCGCGGCAATGCTCGCCTCGTCGGTCACGTCCAGCCCGTCACCCGACCGCGACAACCCGGTGACTGCCGCGCCCCGCGCCGCCAGCGCCGCCACCAGCGCCGCCCCGATCCCGCCCGACGCGCCCACCACCAGTGCCCGCACGCAATCCCCTCCTGCTTTGGAATTGGGCAGCTAGACGCGACGCAGGGCACGTCAACCCGCGCCGTCAGGTCCCAGCGGACCGCACTTAATGGGGCGCGAGGGGGGCTGTCTGCCCCCCACGCCCCCGCGGTCCCCGCGGCGGCTCCCCCCGAGGATACTTGGGCCATATCGAAGGACAAAGGGGAGCCCTCCCCGCTTCGATATGGTTCATACATCCCCGGGGGGCGCGGCGCAGCCGCGGCGGGGGGCAGACAGCCCCCCCCGTCTTCGCCCCCCGATCGTCGGCCCGCCATGAAGACGGTTGCAAACCGCCCGCACCCCGGTATTGTCCCGCGCCATGACGACGCCGTGCGCCACATCCGTCCTGACTATGCCTGCGCCCGCGTCGCTGGCCCTACTGCTGCCGCTGCCCTGAGCGGTGCCCTCGGGCGCAGCCGCTCGGAGGGAACAAGCGCCCGGCAACGCCCAGCAGCCAGCCCCGAAGGACCCATGCCATGACCACCGCCCGCGACGCCGCGCGCGTCCTGATCTTCGACACCACACTCCGCGACGGCGAACAGTCGCCCGGCGCCACCATGTCCCATGACGAGAAGCTCGAGATCGCGGAAGCCCTCGACGACATGGGCGTGGACATCATCGAGGCGGGGTTTCCCATCGCCTCCGAAGGCGACTTCGCCGCCGTGTCCGAGATCGCGAAGCGGTCGAAGAACGCCGTGATCTGCGGCCTCGCGCGGGCCAACGTGAAAGACATCGACCGCTGTTGGGACGCCGTGCGCCACGCCCGCCGCCCCCGCATCCACACCTTCATCGGCACCTCTCCCTTGCACCGCGCCATCCCGAACCTCGACAAGGACCAAATGGCCGAGCGCATTCACGACACGGTCACCCATGCGCGCAACCTGTGCGACAACGTGCAATGGTCGCCGATGGACGCGACGCGCACCGAGCACGACTATCTCTGCCGGGTGGTGGAGATCGCCATCAAGGCGGGCGCCACGACCATCAACATCCCCGATACCGTGGGCTACACCTACCCGCGCGAAAGCGCCGACCTGATCCGGATGCTGCTGGAACGTGTCCCCGGCGCCGACACGATCACCTTCGCCACGCACTGCCACAACGACCTCGGCATGGCGACGGCGAACGCGCTGGCGGCGGTGGAAGCCGGCGCGCGGCAGATCGAATGCACGATCAACGGTCTCGGCGAACGCGCGGGCAACACCGCGCTGGAAGAGGTCGTGATGGCGCTCAAGGTCCGCCACGACATCCTGCCCTACCGCACGGGGATAGACACCACGAAGATCATGGCCATCTCGCGCCGGGTGTCGAACGTCTCGGGCTTCCCGGTCCAGTTCAACAAGGCCATCGTCGGCAAGAACGCCTTTGCGCACGAATCCGGCATCCACCAGGACGGCATGCTGAAGAACGCGGAAACCTTCGAGATCATGCGGCCCGCCGACATCGGGCTCAAGGAAACGAACCTCGTGATGGGCAAGCACTCGGGCCGCGCCGCGCTGCGGGCGAAGCTGCGCGACCTCGGCTTCGACCTCGCCGACAACCAGCTGAACGACGTCTTCGTGCGGTTCAAGGCGCTCGCCGACCGCAAGAAGGAAGTGTTCGAGGACGACCTGATCGCGCTGATGCGCGACACCGAGGCGAACACCTCGGACGACCACCTGCAGGTCAAGTTCCTCCGCGTCATCTGCGGGACCGAGGCACCTCAGTCCGCCGACCTGATCCTGTCGGTGGGCGGCGTCGATCACCAGGTGACCGCCCAGGGCGACGGCCCGGTGGACGCCTGCTTCAAGGCGGTCCGCAAGCTCTTCCCGCACGAGGCACGGCTGCAACTCTACCAGGTCCACGCCGTGACCGAGGGGACAGACGCGCAGGCGACCGTCAGCGTCCGGATGGAGGAAGACGGCCGCATCGTCACCGGCCAGGCCGCCGACACCGATACGGTGGTGGCGAGCGTCAAGGCCTATGTGAACGCGCTAAACCGCCTGATCTGGCGGCGGCAGAAGTCCGCGCCGGGGGATGATGTGAAATCCGTCAGCTACCGGGACGCAGGATAGACGCGCCCGTTTAGGTCCCTGCGCACGCCCAACCACCCCAAAGCCTGTCGTCCCCGCGAAAGCGGGGACCTCGACCGACCTGCCCGCAGCCCCCGGGATGGCGTGGTCGGGCGTGTTTCATCCCGTCACCGCCCCCCTCAGGCCGCCTCGCCCTTTTCCGCCGCTTCCAGCCGTTCGACCGCGGCCATCCACAGGGCCTCGGCGCGGTCGAGGCCTTCCATCACTTCGGCGTATTTCTTCTGCCAGACCGCGGCCTTGTCGGGCTCGTCCCACAGGGCGCGGTCGGCGAGTTTCACGGCCAGCTTCTCACGCATCTCCTCGAGCTTCGCGATCCGCTCCTCGCCCTTGTTCACCTCGGCGCGCAGCGCGAGCATCTCCTCGCGGCTGGCCTTGCGGCGGGGCTTCTCGGGCTTCGCCTTCTCCTCGACCTTGTCGCCACTCAGCAGCATCCGGGCATAGGCGTCCAGGTCATCCTCCCACACGGTCACGGCACCATCCTTGACCAGCCACAGCCGGTCGGCGACCAGCCCCAGCAGGTGGATGTCGTGGCTGACGAGCACCACCGCCCCGGTATAGGCCGTCAGCGCCTCGACCAGCGCCTCGCGGCTTTCGATGTCGAGGTGGTTGGTGG
>DBBA01000305.1:4469-5939 GCA_002291955.1 Rhodobacteraceae bacterium UBA996
TCGAGGTGGTTGGTGGGCTCGTCGAGGATCAGCAGGTGCGGCGCGTCGAGCGTGGCCAGCAGCAGCGACAGCCGCGCCTTCTGCCCGCCCGACAGGCGCGACACGACCGTATCGGCCTGATCCGCCATAAGCCCGAACCCCGCCAGCCGCGCCCGCAGCCGGGGCTGGCCTTCCTCGGGGCGCAGGCGGAACAGGTGCTGAAGGGGCGTTTCCTCGGGCCGCAACTCGTCCATCTGGTGCTGGGCAAAGTACCCCACGCGCAGCTTGCCCGCCCGCGTCACCCGCCCCCCCATCGCCGCCAGCCGCCCGGCGATCAGCTTCGACAGCGTCGACTTGCCCTCGCCGTTCCGCCCCAGCAGCGCGATCCGGTCGTCCTGGTCCAGCCGCAGGTCGAGCTTCTTCAGCACGGGCGGGCCGTCATAGCCGACGGACGCGCTTTCCATCGCCACGATGGGCGGCGACAGCTGCTCGGGCGCCGGAAAGCTGAACACATGCCGCGCCGCTTCCTCGGGCGGGGTGATCGGCGTCATCTTCTCCAGCATCTTGACGCGCGACTGCGCCTGCCGGGCCTTCGACGCCTTGGCCTTGAACCGGTCCACGAAGGATTGCAGGTGCGCGCGCCGGGCGTCCTGCTTCTTGGCCTCGGCCGCCTGCACGGCGCGCTGCTCGGCGCGGGTGCGGGCAAAGGTGTCGTAGCCCCCCGTCCACAGCGTCAGCTTGCGGTTGTCCAGATGCAGGATCGACCCCACCGCGCGGTTCAGGAGGCCGCGGTCGTGGCTGATGATGAGGACCGTATGGGGATACTTCGCGAGGTAGCTTTCCAGCCAAAGGGCGCCTTCAAGGTCGAGGTAGTTGGTCGGTTCGTCCAGAAGCAGCAGGTCGGGGGCGGAAAACAGCACACCGGCCAGCGCGACCCGCATCCGCCACCCGCCCGAGAACGCCGAACAGGGCATCCGCTGTTCCGCGTCGGTGAAGCCCAGCCCCTTCAGGATCGCGGACGCCCGCCCCTCGGCCGACCAGGCGTCGATGTCGGCCAGCCGCGCCTGGATATCGGCAATCCGCGCCGGATCGGTCGCGTGGGCCGCCTCGTCCATCAGGGCGGCGCGTTCGGTGTCGGCCGCCAGCACGGTGTCGAGCAGCGACACCTCCGACCCCGGCACCTCCTGCGCCACGCCGCCGATGCGCGCGCGGGCGGGAATGCCGATGCGCCCGCCTTCCAGCGTCAGCTCCCCCCGGATCAGCCGGAACAGCGTCGTCTTGCCCGCACCGTTGCGGCCAACAAGCCCCACCTTGTGCCCGGTCGGAATCGTGGCACTGGCGCCCTCGAACAACGGGCGTCCGTCGATGGAATAGGTGATGTCCTCGATCCGCAGCATGGGGGCGCCCTAGCAGACCCGCGCGCGGTCGGGAAGCGGATGTGATCGTGCTGGATCGGTCCGGACCACAGCGCTAGGTGTGAGTTCTCATCAG
>DBBA01000064.1 GCA_002291955.1 Rhodobacteraceae bacterium UBA996
GCCCCGAAGGCCAGGTTCGGGCGCACCGGGCGGCCCGGATCGAACCGCGCCGGATCCGCCCATTCGCCCGGATCGCGCCCTGCCGCCGCCAGCAGGCAACCGATCCGGTCGCCCCGGGCGAACCGCTGCCCCGCGATCTCGACGTCTTCATACACCGTCCGGGTGAACAGGTGCAGCGGCGGGTCCCAGCGCAGGATCTCCTCGACCGCTGCATCGGCGCGGTCGCCCGCCAGCGCATCGCGCCCCATCCCGTGGGCCAGCAGCGCCCGCACCCCGTTGCCCATCGTGTGCACGGTCGCCTCGTGGCCCGCGTTCAGCAGAAGGATGCAGGTCGCGATCAGCTCGTCCGTCGTCAGCCGCTCGCCCGCTTCCTCGGCCGCGATGAGGTGGGTGATCAGGTCATCGGCGGGCCTTGACCGGCGTTCCTCCACATACCCGCGCAGGAAGGCGCTGAACTCCGCCGCCGCCCGCGCCGCGGCATCCTCCACCCCCCGGTCGCGGCGGGCCTGGTACATCGCCACCATCGCGTTCGACCACGCGAGCAGTTCATCGGCCATCGCTTCGGGCACACCCAGCAGCCGCGCGATGATGATGACGGGGATGCGCTGGCAATAGGCGGGCAGCAGGTCCACCTCCGCCCCCGCGAAGCCATCGATCAGGGCATGCGCCAGCCCCTCGACCTGCGGAGCGAGCGCCGCGATCCGGCGGGACGTGAAGGCGCGCAGCACCAGCCCGCGCAGCCGCGTGTGCGCCGGTGGTTCCAGCGACAGAAGCGACAGGCGTTCCACCGCGTCGAAGGGCGCCAGATGCGGGGGCGCGGGCCCGTCATCCTCGGGCAGGGGGGCGCGGCCCATGCGGCGGTCCCGCAGGACGGCGTTCGTCGCTGCAAAGGCCGTGGTGCAGATCAGCCCGTCATAGTCCGCCCAGCGGACGAACGGCCCCGCCAAGCGGGCGTGGTCGTAGAACGGGTAGGGGTCGGCGACGAAGGCCGGATCGGTCGGGGACTGGGACAGCACCTGCATGGGCGCGACCCTTGCGCAGGGTCGCGCCCCGCTGCAAGGCCGATCAGCCCCGCTTCATCGGGCAGGTGCTCAGGCCCAGGATCGAATACAGCGGGCAGGACTGCATCAGGCCGGTGGCCAGCGGCACGATCCCGATCAGGTACAGCCAGCGGTACGCGCCTTCGGTGTTCAGGAAGAAGCCCGCGATCAGGGCCAGGCCCACCACGATGCGTAAGGCGCGGTCGATGCCGCCGACGTTCTTGGCCAGCATGGCTGGTCTCCCTCTGTCAGGTTGCGATGACAGAAGGTTAACACATCCCGCCCCTGCGTTCCGTGACCAAGTCACGCAAGGGTCACGCCCCGCCCGCGGCAATCCGCCCCAGACCTGCCCGGTCGGTCACGCTCACCCGGCCCCGCCCGCGCCGGACCAGCCCGGCGCCCTCCATCGCCGCAAGGTTGCGCGCCACCACCTCGCGCGCCGTGCCCAGCGTCTGCGCGATGTCGTCCTGCGTGGCCCGCAGGGTTCCGTCCGGCCCGGCCTCGTCCAGCAACAGCCGCGCCAGCCGTTCCGACACCCGGCCGAACGTCATCCGTTCGGTCAGGCGCATCATCTCCTGCATCCGGGCGGCAAAGGCTGCGAACACGACCGCGCGGAACCCGGCCGACGTGTCGAGAAGGTCAAGGAACACGCCGCCCGGCAGGATCACCAGCCGGCAGGGCGTGTCGGCCACCGCCTCGGCGGAATAGGCGGCGTCCCCGCCTAGAAGCCCCAGCGTCGACTGCACGCAGGATTGCCCCGCGGCGACCCGGTACAGCACGATCCCCCGTCCCGTGGGACCGACCAGATGCACCGACACCGTGCCCTCCAGCACCAGCACATAGCCCTTCACCGCCTCGCCCGGGTGGAACAGGACGGCCCCCGCGGGCACGCTGACCGGCGGGATGGCGGCCAGCCGGGCGCGCGCGGCGCCGTCAAGGTGGGTCCAGTCCGCAACCGACGCCGTCCAGTCGTCCGGTCTGCCTGCGGTCATCCCGCCCACCCTTAGCGCCGCCTTGCCCGCAGGGTCCACCGTCGGGCTTCCCCCGTCAACCGCGGGCATCCGGGGTTGCCCGGACGGTCATCCCGGCCGGGCCGGATCGGGCGTCAGGAAAGCGCCCCCGGGGTCCGGCGCGCGAGCGTCAACGGACCATCAATTGGACATGAGCCCGGATCGTCCCGGACATGAACCGTGGTCCGCGCGACGCTGGATCGGGGAAAAATCTTGGCGGATCAGTGGCAAACAGAGGGCGAGACGCTTTTTCCGCACGCGGATTCATGGCGTCCGAGTGCGGATTGCAGCGTAACGAGGGGGGGCCTCATGACTCGCTTCAAGACACGGGTCGCGGCCGCCATGCTTGCCCGTGTAGCGGGAACGGCCTCGGAGGCGACAATCACCTTCGGCAATTATGCGTCATCCAACGTGAGCGACAGCCTCAGCCAGCTGGAGGCGGTCAGCGACGAGGTTGCGGGCGGTTTCCTGGTGACGGTGACCCATGTCGTACCGTCCAACGGGTCGCTGAACCTGGTCGCGTTCGACCTGGGCACCGCTGTGTTCGCCTCGGGCAACGTGACGAACGTGCGCGACAACGGCGCGGCCATGACGCTGGCCAGCCCGTGCCCGAGTCAGGGGGGTGGGCCAGCCATCGGAAGCTACTGCTTCGGCACCTCGGTGCCGCTGGGCGGCAACGACAACAGGCTGAACCCCTGCGACCCGACCCCGTCCGTCGTGCGGCTGCCCGCCGCCGCCTGATCGGGCAGCCCGACCGGGCAGGACCGGACACACCACGGGGGCCGACCGCAGGGTCGGTCCCCGTTCCGTTTCCGCGGCCCCGTCCGGCACATTGTTGCCGAATCGGAATTAGTCGTTTCGTAACGAATGTGAACGGAACCTTTCCGACTGTGGCGAGATTGTGGTAATGATCGGCCATGGGTCGGAGTGGGTCCGTTCCGAGTCGCGCATTGGCGCGCTGTTGAGTGAGGCAAGAGATGTTGAGATTGTCGTCGGTCGCCTTGGCGGCCGTAATTCTGACTGCTGGCGGGGCCTCGGCTGCCACCCTCAGCTTCAACTTCCGGGATGCGTCGTCGAACGTGTTCACGTCGGGCGGCGTGACGCTGACCGCCACCGGGCACCGCCTGAACAACAACAACACGATCGGTGCGCAGGAATCGCTCGGCCTGTGGGACAACGGCCTGGGCGTCCGGTCGTCGTGGAACGACGCGCACCTCGTGGACGGGTCCGGCGCGAACGAAGCCGTGCGCTTCGCGTTCAGCCAGACCGTGCGCATCCTCAGCGTCACGCTCGCCTATGCCGACCGGAACGACACGTTCTCGTTCGGCTACCAGGGTGGCTCGGGCTACGTGCATGTCACCAGCGCGCAGTCGCTGACCACGGGCAGCACCACCTGGAACTACGCCGCCAACCCGGACGAGGCGCGCCACACGTTCAACAGCGCCTACTGGTCCTCCATCTTCGCGATAGGCGCGATCGATGGCGACTCCGAGTTCAAGATCGCCGCGATGACCGTGGAAACCGCGCCGTCGGTGGTTCCGCTGCCGGCCGCCGGCTGGGCCCTGATCGCCGGTCTGGGCGCGCTGGCCGCCGTCAAGCGCCGCAAGTCGGCCGCCTGATCCGCGTCACGCGGGCGCAGGAACCGTGGGGGCGGTCCTTCGGGGCCGCCCCTTTCCGTTCGGCCCCCCTTTTCGTTCCGCCCTTGACCCTGCGCGGCGCCCTTGCGACGCACGGGGCAGGGGGGCCGCATGACAGCCGCAGCGCAGACCTGGGATTTCTGGATCGACCGCGGCGGCACCTTCACCGACGTGATCGGCCGCGCGCCCGATGGCACCCTGCATCCGCTGAAACTGCTCTCGGTCAACCCCGGCGCCTATGACGATGCCGCGGTGGACGGCATCCGGCGCCTGCTCGGCGGCCGCATCGACCCGGCCCGCATCGGCACGGTCAAGATGGGCACCACGGTCGCCACCAACGCGCTTCTGGAACGCAAGGGGGCGCCGACGCTGCTGCTCATCACCCGGGGCTTCCGCGACGCGCTGCGGCTGGGCTACCAGGCGCGCCCCGACATCTTCGCCAAGCGCATCGTCCTGCCCGACCAGCTCTATGCCCGGGTGGCCGAGGTGGACGAACGCCTGTTCGCCGACGGCACCGTCGAAACACCCCTCGACCTGACGCCCCTCGCCGCCCCCCTGGCCGACGCGCGGGCCGCCGGGATCGACGCGGTGGCCATCGTCCTGATGCACGCCTGGAAGAACCCCGCGCACGAGATCGCCCTCGCCGCCCATGTCCGCGGAGTGGGCTTCGCGCAGGTGTCGGTCAGCCACGAGGTCAGCCCGCTGGTCAAACTCGTCGGCCGCGGCGACACGACCGTGGCCGACGCCTACCTGACACCCATCCTGTCGGCCTATGTGGCCCGCGTCGCGGACGCGCTAGGCGCGACGCCGCCCGGGGAACCGGGGCCCACGCTCATGTTCATGACCTCGGCCGGGGGGCTGGCCGCGGCGGATGCCTTCCGCGGGCGCGATGCGATCCTGTCGGGGCCTGCGGGTGGCGTTGTCGGCATGGCGGAAACCGGGCGCGAGGCCGGGTTCGACCGCGTGATCGGCTTCGACATGGGCGGAACCTCGACCGATGTGGCCCATGTGACGGGCGACCCCGAACGCGCGTTCGAGACGCAGGTGGCGGGCGTGCGCATCCGCGCGCCGATGCTGTCGATCCACACGGTCGCGGCGGGCGGCGGGTCGATCCTGCACGCCGATCCGGGGCGCTTCCGTGTCGGCCCCGACAGCGCGGGCGCGGACCCCGTGCCCGCCTGCTATCGCCGGGGCGGACCGCTGACCGTCACGGATGCGAACGTGATGGTCGGCAAGCTCCGCCCCGACTTGTTTCCGCCCGTGTTCGGCCCCGGGCAGGACCAGCCGCTCGATGCCGCCACCGTGCGCGACCGCTTCGCCGCCATCGCCGGGGACCGCCCGCCCGAGGCCGTGGCCGACGGCTTCCTGACCATCGCGGTCGAGAACATGGCCAACGCCATCCGCAAGATCAGCGTGGAAAAGGGGCACGATGCCACGCGCTGCCTGCTGAATGCCTTTGGCGGGGCAGCGGGGCAGCATGCCTGCCGGGTGGCCGATGCGCTGGACATGACGATGATCCTCCTGCACCCGATGTCGGGGCTTCTGTCGGCCTGGGGCATCGGCCGGGCGCGTCTGCGGGCGGGGCGACAGCAGGGGCTGGTGGCGCCCCTCGCGGCCGACCGCTTGCCCGCCATCAACGCACTGGCCGCGCGGCTGGCGACGGACGCCGCCACCGATCTTGCGGCACAGGGCGGCGATCCGTCCCGCGCCGTCACGACCACCCGCCTGCACCTGCGCTACGCGGGCACCGATACGGCCCTGCCGGTCGCGTGGTCCGGCGACCCCGCCGCCGCCCGCACCGCGTTCGAGGCGGCGCACGCCGCACAATTCGGCTTCACCGACCCCGGCCGCCCGCTGGAGATTGAAACCGTCGAGGTCGATCTGTCCGACCCCGCGCCCGCCACGGGCAGCGACACCGCCCAGGACCCGCCCCCCCGCGACGTCCCCGTGACGGACCGGGTGCCCGTCTACACCGGTGGCACCTGGCAGCAGACCGCCGTGATCCGGCGCGAAGGGCTGTCGCCCGGCGACCGCATCGCCGGTCCCGCCCTGATCGTGGAAGCCAACCAGACCGTCATGGTCGAACCCGGCTGGTCCGCGCGGCTGACCGCGCGCGACCACCTGATCCTGACCCGCGCCGTGCCCCTGCCGCGCACCGCCGCCGCCGGGACGACGCAGGCCGACCCCGTGCTGCTGGAAGTCTTCAACAACCGCTTCATGGCGATCGCCGAACGCATGGGCACCGCGCTGCAGATGACCGCGCAGTCGGTCAACATCAAGGAACGGCTGGATTTCTCCTGCGCGGTGTTCGACGCGGCAGGGGCGCTCGTGGCGAATGCTCCGCACATGCCGGTGCACCTGGGGTCGATGGACCGCAGTGTCGAGGCCGTGATCCGGCTGGCGGCCGGTCAGGCCCGCCCCGGCGACGCCTGGGCGCTGAACGACCCCTACGCGGGCGGCACGCACCTGCCCGACATCACGGTCGTCCGCCCGGTGTTCGGCAGGGACGGACAGGCGCCCCTGTTCTGGGTCGCCAGCCGCGGCCATCACGCCGACGTGGGCGGCGTCGCGCCGGGGTCGATGACGCCCTTGGCCACCACGCTCGATCAGGAAGGCGTGCGCATCACCGGCCTGCACCTCGTCGCCGGCGGCCGCTTCGATGACGCCGCCGCCCGCGCCGCCCTGACCGATCACCCTTGGCCCGCCCGCAACCTGGCCGCCAACATCGCCGACCTGCGCGCGCAGGTGGCCGCGAACGCCCGCGGCGCGGCGGACCTGCTGGCGATGGTGGCCGAATTCGGGCTCGGCACCGTGCGCGCCTACATGGCCCACGTCCAGGACAACGCGGAAGAGGAGGTGCGCCGCCTGATCGGCCGCTTGCAGGACGGGACCTGCGACTATCCCACCGACACCGGCCAGGTGATCCGCGTCCGCATCACCGTGGACCGCGCCGCCCGCACCGCGACGGTCGATTTCACCGGCACCTCGCCCACGGCGGCCAACAACTTCAACGCGCCCGAACCCGTGACGCGGGCGGCGGTCCTCTACTGCTTCCGCCTGATGGTGGAAGCGCCCATCCCCATGAACGCAGGCTGCCTGCGCCCCCTGCGGCTGGTGATCCCCGACGGCTCGATGCTCGCGCCCCGCTACCCCGCCGCCGTGGTGGCGGGCAACGTGGAAACCAGCCAGCACGTCACCAACGCCGTCCTGATGGCGCTCGGCGCGATGGCCCACGCGCCGGGCACCATGAACAACCTCACCTTCGGCAACGCCCGCCACCAGTACTACGAGACGATCTGTTCCGGCAGCCCCGCCGGGCGCCTGCCCGACGGCCAGGGCTTCCCCGGCACCGCGGGCGTCCACGTCCACATGACGAACTCCCGCCTCACCGACCCCGAGGTGCTGGAGATGCGCTTTCCCGTCCTGCTCGAGGACTTCTCGATCCGCCCCGGATCCGGCGGCCCCGGCCGCTTCCCCGGCGGCGACGGCACGCTGCGCCGCATCCGCTTCCTTGAACCCGTACAGGCCGCCATCCTGTCGTCCCACCGCACCCTGCCGCCCCGGGGGCTCGCGGGCGGCGGCGACGGCCAGCCCGGCCGGACCGAGGTCCGCCGCCTCGATGGCCGCACCGAGGTCCTGCCCGCCTGCGCCCAGGTGGACATCAAGGCGGGCGAGGCGATCACCGTCATCCCGCCCACCCCCGGTGGCTACGGCGATGTGACCGACACCCCGGGCAGCGCGGCTTGACCGGGGTGTTACGAAATAACATAACCGGACCCAGTCCGAATCCCGGGGAGCCCGCCATGCGCACGTCCGTCCTTGCCGCGATCCTTCTGACCACCGCCCTGCCGGCCCTTGCCGAGGGCACCCACAACCACGGCGACACCCGCCAGCTCGACGCCCACGAACACGGCACCAGCACGCTGAACATCGCCTTCGATGGCGGCACGCTGATGATGGAACTGGACGCCCCCGGCGCCGACATCGTGGGGTTTGAGCACGCCGCCGAATCCGACGCCGACCGCGCCGCGATCGAGGCCGCCAAGGCCGTGCTGGTCGACCCCGCCACCCTGTTCGCCCTGCCCGCCGCCGCCGGCTGCACGCTGGCGTCAGCCGACGCGCATCTGGCGGGCGAGGACGCCGGGCATGACCACGATCACAGCCATGATCACAGCCACGACGAGGCCGAAGCCGGGCACAGCGAATTCCACGCCGAATACAGCTTC
>DBBA01000021.1 GCA_002291955.1 Rhodobacteraceae bacterium UBA996
CTCGCGTTGCCGGGGCCGCCGCGGGTCATGGTGCTGCCCATGTTGAACAGATTCAGCGTATCGGCCGTGCGCAGGATCAGCACGGCGACAAGCGACGGAATCAGGAACGGCAACTGCACATGGCGCAGCACGACCCACCAGCTTTTCGTTTCCAGCTGCGCCGCTTCCTCGATCTCGGGGGGCACGGTGGACAGCCCCGCCAGCAGGACCAGCGCCACGAACGGCGTCCACTGCCACACGTCCCAGAAGATCACGCCGATGAAGGCGTTGAACGGGTCGCCGATGAAGTTGACGGGCTCGATGCCGACCCAGCCCAGCATCTGGTTGAAGACGCCGTACTTCTGGTTCAGCATCACCTGTGCCAGCAGGCCCACGACGGCATAGGTCGTCGCCATCGGCAGCACCAGCGCCAGCCGGGTCAGCGTCTTGAACAGCCCCAGCCCCGGCCGGTGCAGCAGAAGCGCGATCATCAGCCCCAGCGCCAGCTGGATCGGGACCGAGATCGCGAACAGCGTCGCCGTGCGCCCCATGGCCGCCCAGAACGTGCTGTCGGTCAGCACCTCGGCATAGTTGGCCAGCCCCACGAACTTCTGCCGGGCCACCCGGGTCAGGTTGAAATCATGCAGGCTTTTCCACAGGGCATATCCCAGGGGCACGATGCCGACCAGCAAGAGCGCGAACACCGACGGCCCGAGGAAGGCCAGAAGCGTGCGGCGCGGAACGCGGGATGTCATGGCCGGGTCTTTCGTGCCGAGGGTCGGAAAAGGCGCAGGCCGGGGGGGCCTGCGCCGGTCTCACGTCATCTTGCAGGGATCACTGCGCCAGCGGCTTCTCGTCCGAGTAGTAGCCCGCTTCCTCCAGCACCGCTTCCATCCGGGTGCCGATCTCGCGCGCGCCCTCCTCGATGCTGACCTCGCCCAGCATCATCTTGGTGCCGTACTCCTGCACGATCTCGGTGATCGTCGGCCATTCGGCAAAGCGCGGGCGGAACTCGGGCACGCCGTCCTGCCAGCTTTTCACCAGCGCGTTCACGAAGGGGAACTCCTCGGCGATGCCGGGGATCTGGTAGACCGACTTCCGCGCGGGCACGCCGCCCTGGCGCAGGTAGGTTTCCGCGTTGGCCTTGGAGGTCGCCCACTGGATGAACAGCCAGCTCGCCGCACGCTCGGCCTCGTCGGCCTGCGTGGCAACGGCGAGGCTGAAGCCGCCCAGCGCGGGCTTGCGGCCTGCGGGGTCCATCGGTTCGGGCGCGATGGCCAGGCAATCGCCCAGCGTGGATGTCTCGGGCGAGGCGAGCGTGGAATAGAACGCCGACCATTCGGTGATCATCGCCACGTCGCCCTGCGCCAGCGCGTTGACCGTTTCCGCGTGGTCATAGGCCACGATCCCCTCGGGCATGTAGGCCATCAGGTCCTGCCGGAACTGCAACCCCGCCTGGCTTTCAGGAGAGTTCAGGTTCGACCGGAAGTTTGCATCCAGGAACGACCCGCCGAACGGCCACAGCATCCGGGCAAAGCTGTCCGCCGACTGCGTCTCGTTGCGCTTGGACTGCAGCGCAAAGGCGTACTTGCCGTCGCCGGTCAGCGCCGGACCATAGACATCCTTCAGTTCCGCCCAGGTTTCCGGCGGACGGTCGAACCCGGCCGCTTCCAGCATGCAGCGGTTGTAGAACATCAGGCCCGAATAGTTGTCGAGCGGCAGGCCGTAGATCGTGCCGTTCCAGCCGCCGAAGGCGTTCAGGACCAGCGGAAAGAAGTCGTCCATGTCGAGCTCGGGATCGGCCAGCTCGGGGTTCGAGGTGAACTCCTCGGCCGGAACGACCCAGCCGTTCTCCGCAATGTTGCCGATCCACACCAGGTCGATCAGCGCGAGGTCGAGGTCACCCCCGGCCACGAAATCGCGCACCTGTTCGCCCAGGGCGTTTTCATAGGGCATCGTGGTGATGTTCATCTTGATGCCGGTCGCGGCCTCGAACTCGGGCAGCATCGCCTTGATGGCGTTGTAGCCCTGCCGGTCCAGGAACACGACGTTCACCTCGGTTCCGGCATAGGGCTTCGCCGCCTCTTCCAGCGACCAGGCCGGCGCCTGGGGTGCCGCCAGCACGGCGGCCAGGGCGAGCGCGCTCGCCATCGGTCTCAGCTCTATGGATACCTCCCGTTTTGTGGCCTTAGGATGCGGTTGACATGCATTTGTATCGGCAGTCATAAAAATGTATGGCAGCGCCGCCGAGTCAACCGGAATCTTGCGGACTGCAACGGGGAGGAATGGAATGGCCGAGGTCCGGCTTGCGGGTGTCACGAAAAGCTACGGCGGCGTCCGGGCGCTGACCGACGTGACGCTCGCCATCGCGGATGGCGAATTCGCCGTGTTCGTCGGCCCGTCGGGCTGCGGGAAATCCACGCTCCTGCGCTCGATCGCGGGGCTGGAAGGCATCTCGTCGGGCAGCATCGCCATCGGCGGCACCGATGTGACGCGGGTTGCGCCGTCCGACCGGGGCGTGGCCATGGTGTTCCAGTCCTACGCGCTCTATCCCCACATGACGGTGCGCGAGAACATGGATTTCGGGATGCGGATCAACGGCATGTCGCCCGCCGACCGGACCGCCCGGATCACCGAGGCCGCGCGCGTCCTGCAACTGGGCGACTACCTGGATCGCAAGCCCGCGCAACTGTCGGGCGGCCAGCGCCAGCGCGTCGCCATCGGGCGGGCCATCGTCAAGCAGCCCAAGGTGTTCCTGTTCGACGAACCCCTGTCGAACCTCGATGCGAAACTGCGCGTGGAGATGCGGGTGGAACTCGAGGCGCTGCACAGCCAGCTCGGCGCCACGATGATCTACGTCACCCACGACCAGGTCGAGGCGATGACGATGGCCGACAAGATCGTGGTGCTGAACGGCGGCCGGATCGAACAGGTGGGGCCCCCGATGGACCTCTACCACCGCCCGGCGTCGGAATTCGTGGCGGGCTTCATCGGCGCGCCGTCGATGAACTTCCTCGATGTGGTCTCCACCGGGGGGCACCTGTCCTACCACGGAACTCCCCTCGGTGCAGCGGCGCCGGGTGCGGTGCGGCTGGGCATCCGGCCCGAACATCTGGGCATCGTCACCGAGGGGGCAGGCCATCTGGACGTGCGGGTGGACCTGCGCGAATCGCTTGGCGGCGACAGCTACCTCTATGTCTCCACCGCGTCGGGCGACCGGCTGGTCGTGCGCGCGGATGGCGATACCCCGCTCGGCTCGGGCGCGCGCCTCGGGCTGGTGCTGCCCCCGGCCCGGGTCCACCAGTTTGGCACCGACGGTCGCACCCTGCGGTCGGGAGGGGCGGCATGACGGCGACCGCGCCCAGCGTCGCCGCAGCGGTCGCCCGGTCGGCCCAGGTGGCCGAGGTGGTGATCGCCCGTGGCGCCGTGGCGCAGTCCGCCGCCGCCTATGCCCGGCACCTGACCGGCCCCGCCTGTCTGATGGCCGACGCCCGCGGCTGGGCCGCGGCGGGCCCGGCCGTCGAGGCCGCGTTCCGCGCGGCGGGCATCCCCGTGCGCGCCCATGTCATCCCTGCCGACCCGCGCCCCAAGCCCACCGTGGACCTCGCCCGTGCGCTTGGCGCAGCACTGGCCCCGGGCGAGACGCCGGTGGCCGTTGGGTCGGGGGTTCTGAACGACGTGGTCAAGTACGCGGCCTTCACGGCCGGAATCCCCTACATGTGCGTGGCCACCGCCGCCTCCATGGACGGCTACACCTCGGGCGGCGCGCCCCTGGCGGAAGCGGGCTTCAAGAAGACGATCCCGTGCCGCCCCGCGCGCGTGCTGATCGGCGACCTCGACATCATCGCCGCCGCCCCGCGCGAGATGACGGGCTGGGGCTACGGCGACCTTGCGGGCAAGGTCCCGGCCGGGGGCGACTGGATGATCGCCGACGCGCTGGGGATCGAACCCATCGACTCGGTCGCCTGGCCGCTGGTGCAGGGTGGGCTGGACGGCTGGCTGTCCGCCCCCGACCGGATCGCCGCGGGCGACCCCGCGGCGGTCGAGGGGCTGTTCCTGGGCCTGACGCTGGTCGGTCTGGCGATGGAGGCGCACGGCACCTCGCGCCCCGCCTCGGGTGCCGACCACCAGATCGCCCACCTGTGGGAGATGGACGGGCTGCACCACCGGGGCGAGCGCGTCAGCCACGGCGCCTGCGTGGCCGTGGCGACGGTCGCCTGCCTGCGCCTGCACGACTGGATCGTGCAGCAGGACCTGACACGGATCGACCCGCCCGCCCAGTCGGTCACGCTCGACGCCAAGGCGGCCGAGATCACGCGCAGGCTGGGCATGGGCGAGATCGCCGCCCGCGCGCTGGAGGAAACCCGCGCCAAGCATACCGAAGGTGCGGCCCTGACCGCCCGGCGCGACCGGGTGCGGCAGGGACGGCCCGACCTGTCCGCGCGCCTGACCGCGTCCG